>JAGQLL010000044.1:1739-26696 GCA_020429395.1 Candidatus Dojkabacteria bacterium
AATTCAATGGTAGGCGCTAAAAATCTAAACTCGTCAAATTTAAGAGAGTAAGAAGGCTCCATCAGAAAGAAATTTGCTGAAAAAGTTGCGATAATAGAAGCCGTCACACCAGCATAGAATTTACCTGTTAAAGAATGAAGCAATATGACTAAAGTGAGCAATTGGAATGGCGCGGGATAAAGTCCCTCTTCCAGGGTCATCCTAGATATTACGATAATTGCAGTCGTGAGAATAGGTGATAAAAGATTAATGCTAATTATTAGCATTTCTCCAATTCTAGAGGTGATATTTAATCGTTCTCGTTTCTTTTGGATAAAATTTTTAAATTCCATAAATTTCTGTTATTGTCAATTAAGCTCTTTACTAATCTATGACAGACAAATCTCTAAGTAAAAAAGTACATAAAACTAAAAGTGCAATAGCTGTTATTTCTGGTTATCTGCAACTGTTAGATAGAAACATCAGCGATTTAAAAGATTCAAAATTTGTCGAAAAAAATAAAAAGCTAATTAGTAAAGCAAATGACTCCTGTGTCTCGTTACTGTCTCAGATAGAAAACATAGAGAATGATTTGGATTAAGTTTCTATCATGCGGTAACCAAAACCTCTCAATGATTGGATGTATTTACTATTCTTGCTATCAAGTTTCTTGCGAAGTTTAGCAATATGAACATCCACTACTCTGGTGTCAATTTCCGCCGAGTAACCCCAAACTGAGAAAAGGATCTTATCTCTTGTGCAGACTTTGTGACTATTTAGCATAAGGTATTGTAGTAACTGGAATTCTTTCCCAGTAAGCGTTAAAGGTTTTCCATCTTTGGTAACTTCAAGTGTCTCTGGATTTAATACAAGGTCTTGGATTTTCAATATTTGTTTTTCGTCTTCAATGCCAGTGTTGCGGAGCTTACTCTTAACTCTAGCAATAAGTTCATCGTTGTTAAATGGTTTAGTAATGTAGTCATCAGCACCCATGTTTAAACATCGAATCAACATGTCTTTGGAATCATCACCGGTAAGAATAATTATGGGTAATGTTTCGTGGATTTTTCGGATTTCCCCACAAAGTGAAGAACCATGGATATCTTCAAGTCCTAAATCAAGTAGGATAAGCTTTGGTGTTTCATTTTTGAGGTATTTGAGTCCAGCAAGACCAGAGGTGAACCCCTTGACGTTCATCTCTTCGGTAGTTTTAAATAACTCCTGTAGATAATCGAGCAGTTCTTTGTCGTCGTCAATTACTACTATTGTTGGTACCATCTGATAGTTGTTTAATTTTAGATTGAAACTCAATTATATCAAATGGTTTCTTTAAATAGTCGTTTACCTCAAGTTTTTTCACCACTTCGTCAAGATTTGTGTCCGCAGAAACCACTAAGATAGGGACTTCCGGATATTTCTTCTTTGTCTCGATGATAACATCGTCTGCTTTTCCATCACTAAGCCAGTAATCCATGATAACTATGTCTACTTTTTCTGTGGACATAAGTTCTTTAACGCTTTCCTGGTTGTCACATTTTATAACGTCGAAGTTCATATCCTCTAACATAATCTCCATAAGATCTTGTATTCCTGGATCATCTTCGCAAACTAGTATATTCATTTCATCATCATACATTTGAATTAACTCGCATAAATTATAAACTATTATAGAACATGGATTGTGAAGCTTTTGTTAATTATTTGTAAATTCATTTATTAGATTATTATTTACTTTTTCTATTCAAATTGCTTGTATTGTTAGGTCGCGAAGGACTAGGCATAGGTATTTCTACATCAATCATTTTTTGTATGATTTTCGCGATTTCTTCTGGTTTAATTACATTTGTAAGTACATAATTTTGGGAAGTATCTAGCTCATCTTTTTCCATTACAAAGATATTACCAAAATTATTGAGTCTTCCCACGAACGACTTCTCTATTTTTAAATGATCATAATCATTCATTGAAAGAAGAATTTTATTTCTGTATAAAAACCCAACTTTAACTAATATTTTTCCAGGTATTTGATCAATTGTGTTCATGCTTGTTTTCTGAATAGAGCCTGGAATTAGGGTATAACTTACTGCTTTGTAGTTGAGATAAGTGAAAACGAGATATATTAGATAAAATCCTATAAAAAGAGTAATAACAATCATATTTATAGGTAAAGCTAATGATTCAAAATATGATGATAAAAATACCATTACCATTGCGAAGAGAAAGAACAGGAAAACTAAAAATAAAAATACTAAAAATAAGTTTATATATAGTGGAATCATACTCCTTTTGATTTGTACTTCAACAGAGGGTTCTCTCACGAATTTCTCTTCAATTTTATCTTTTTTTTCCACAGATAGTCTCTCAATAACTGTAAATTATATATATTCATGTTTCTCGATTGGGTATGTTTTTTGTAAAGATTTTGTAAAACATCTTTGAACGAAGCAAATGCTATGTTTTTATACTATTGGTGATACAATCCAATATCATGAACGAAGTTTGTAAAGACCCAGAAATTGACAAAATTACTTATGCATTTGTAGGTGCAGTTGTAGGTGTGTTGGCTAGTATATTAATTTGTAATATTGACAATAGAATCCCTGAATGGCTTTATTTAGTAGGCATGGGGTCTGGTATACGTATTGGATGGAAAATGGGATCGAGGGAACCAGTGCAAAGCTTCTTACATGAAGATGGTTTTGATCCTTATAATAAACTTTTGTTCCGTTATGATACTTTTTTGCAATCTGCAAGAAAAAATTACCTCCTTGAAGATAGCTTGAAATCGATAAATCCTTCCGATGTCTGAAGCGGTTGTAAATGTAGTCATACCAATGAATCATCAAACTTATCCCAAACTTGTTATATAGGTTTACATTTATAAAATACACCTGAATTTCTGCCATTATGATATAATGGATATATACTAATTTATAACAATAGCTATGAAAGATTCAAATTTTGATAGATCAACACTAAAACCACAAGTACAAGAAACTAAAACATCTAGTACGCCTTATAATCTTGGTTGTGTTGCCATGGCAACTCCACTTGGGCTTGGTGTAGCCAATGCGTTTAGAAGTCTAGTTACAGGTTTTGAGCCAGGTGTGGGGTATACTGGACAAGCAGAAGCAGGTCTCAGTATTATTGGAGGAGTATTTGGTTCTGCACTTATTTATGGAATTGGTTTATTAATTGAACGAGGGAGAAGTTAATTCTAATATCATAGAAGGCAGTCAAAGACTGCCTTCTTTTTATTCCTAGACAATTCTTAAAAGAAAATAGTTTCCTCTCTTTTTGGTCCCATCGCAATTACCAATATTGGTAATCCTATATAATCACTCACATATTTCAAGAAGATTTGTGCATTTTTGGGAATTTCCTTTTCGGTTCTAGCTTTCATCATGGCTTTTTGATCCCAAGTTTTAAATTCTTTGTAAACAGGTTTTACTTTTAATAAGTATTCTTGATCAGGTCTATAATCGACCGATTTTCCATTTATTTCATATCCGATACAAACTTTCACTGGAGTATCTTTGTAGACAATATCCATGTGTGTTAAGCCCAAGTGTGTTGTGTATCCAGCCTTTTGGTAATATTTGATTGCTGGTAGATCTAGGTAGGCTATCCCTCTAGGACGCTTTGTAGTTGCGCCGTATTCATTTGCATCTTCACGTACTCTATTTGCAAACTCACCTTCCACCAAAGTTGGGATTTTTCTAATTCCTACGCTAGACATGTATGTAGCTTTGATAACGGCGACTCTTTTTTCGATTTGAAACGAATCGACAGTACCTTCTGTTGAGTAAGTAACACCTCCGAGAGTACAATCTGAAGCGGTAACATCAGGATATACACCATATCGTAGATCCAATCCAATAGCTTGAGATTTCTCGAAGACATAGGCATAGTCTTTTGTATTTGCCCATGTTTCCTTGATAAAGCCTGTTACGTCTTCAATGTATTTCTTTAGTTTCGATGCATGAGTTTTAAGCTCGTTGATAAATACTTTTTCTGAACCAACAAAGGTAGTAGTTCCATCAAGTCTTTTTGCCTCCATTTTGGCTAAATCATAGCCTAGTCCTTTGATTAGATTCTTATATAATTTGTAATGAGCTTGGATCTTTTTTTCATCCCATTTTTTTAAATCACGCATCCTGAGTGGATGGCGTAAAATTACGTCCATATATGCAGGACTGATACCTCTGCCAGTAGAACCTTTGCCTCCAGATTGATAATTTGATAGTGCACTCTCAAATGCTCTGTGTGTATCTAGAGAAAGTGCTGCCATTTCATCAATCTTTATCTCTGCAATGATTTTTCCGCCTGTAGCTTTTTTCACTTCTTCAATCTCCATAAGTAGATCGTTTGGATTTAAGACCATACCTTTTCCAAGAATACAGACAACATTATTTACAAAAACACCGGAAGGTAGCTGGTGAAGTGCAAGTTTTACGTCATCAAAAGCAACTGTATGTCCTGCATTTGAACCACCATTATCACGATAAAGTACGACCTTACCCTTTTTTGCGAATTTATGTACATATTCATCAACAAATCTTCCTTTACCTTCGTCTCCATATGCTCCCCCGCAAAATCCAATACTGTTTTTTCTGAGTTTATTCATTAGAAAAATTAAAGAATTAAAATATTATTTATTAGCTTTAGTTGCTGATTGTTCACATGGATGTGTATGGACATCTCGAATGATTTATGGAAGCGGTGTGGGATTGTGTTACCGTGATGACAGGATTTGAAACTTACTTTGTGAAGGTAAACACCCAAAAAATTTATCTAATAATTAGTATTAGACACGCAAAATTATACGAAATAAAATTATTAATTACTACTTAATTAAACATATTTATGTGATAAGTCTTTTAGAGTGCTAGCTTCTGTATTGTGAGTTCGACTAGTGCTTCGGGTTTCAAAGTGGCATCAAGTATTATTTCACATCCTTTTTTAGTAGGAAGAACGTATTTATTAAATACATTTTCTACTCCATCCATATCAAGTAGTTTGTCCAGACCCATATTAGAGTATGCTTTTAACCTTCTTTGTTTACGCTCCTCAAACGGTAAATCTAGGAAAACTCTGTGTTTTGGGAGTATGTAGTCCAGAACGGATTTGTTAGTAAATAAGAGATATCCCTCAACAATAATAGTTGAGGAAGGATTGATTGTCCTGTATGACAATCTACCACCATTTATCCCTTTCTTGTAAATTGGAATATTAGCAGGTCTGCCCTCCATTAATTCAGCTATTTTTTCAGCAAGTTCTTCCCAAAGAATGTTATCAGGATGATCGTAATCAATACTTCCATCTGGGTGTCGATTATAGTCTGACAATTCTTTAAAAAAATCATCGGTTGAAAAATGGGGAATATGTGGAAATCTTGTGGAGAGTGTTTGAACCAAAGTCGTCTTTCCGCTTCCACTTGCCCCTGTGATACCTATTATTCGGGGTTTGTGGGTGTTGTCTGATGCTTCTTTTTTAAGCATATTATTTATTAGGTTTTACTGCAATTAATATTAATCTTCTCTGTATTGATTTAATTCTTCCTCCCGAATCCACTTGAGAATTAATTAATTGATTTACAATTGTCCTATCTTTGTTTTCATCATAGTTCTCAATAGTAGGTGTTTCCTTAAGAAGTAGTCTCAATCCATCAGGAGTGTAGTTTGTTTCGATTTCTATTACTTCGAATTTTATATCAACGAATCCAGCTCTTGCAAAATCTTTTGTTAACAGATTTTTGAGTTCTTCCTCTGATTTGATGTCGCTCTGATAGCCTCTAGGAGAGCCGTCTGGGTTTTTAAACGGTTCTTTAATATTAGACTTATCTCCAAACCCAACTCTTTCGCGTACAACATAACCTCCAGGTTTTAATACTCTAAAAGCTTCGGATGCGTTGTGTGGTGCCATCATAAATGAAACACAATCTACGGATGAATCATCAATTGGTAACTTATCGGTACTTCCTTCTTTAATAGTAATGGAAGATAATCCATAGTTGTGAATATTCTCTGCTGCTTTTTCTAATAACCCTTGGCTAACATCGATACCTAATACTTGAATTCCTGCTTCGGCAATTGGAATTAATTTCTCTGCGTCTCCACAACCAACATCTAAAAGCTTTCCTTTTTTAGGCAAAAGTTCTAGTAAAATTTCTGCCATATGGTTACTAATGTTTTTCTTACCATGTAGGCTTGGATCAGAATATTTACGAGCAAAATTGAAACCAGAACTTCTGAGTTTATTCATTCGTTATATTAAATCAACCAATTTAACAGCATTACCAATGTAATTTTCCGGTGAAAGTTTTCTTAATTTATCTTTAAAATCTTCCGGAACTTCTAATTCATCTATGAACTTAGTATATGTTTCCTTCGTCACAACTTTCCCACGTGTAAGTTCTTTTAGCTTTTCATAGGGTTGAGTGTAGTCAGTAGTACGCAGTAGTGTTTGAATTCCCTCGGCGATAATTTCCCAATGATTATCCAATTCATTAGCTATTAAGGCTTTGTTAAAACCGAGTTGGTTGAGTGCATCTCTAGTAGATACAGTAGCCAGTACAGTCATTGTCAAGGCTTGTCCTAAATCTCTTAGTAAATATTTATCTGTTAAATCTCTCTGCCATCTGTTAAGTGGCAATCTTCTCTCTAGTACATCAAGAATTCCATTAGATAAACTGGAATAATTTTCACTCATTTCAAATCCGATAGGGTTTATTTTTTGTGGCATTGTTGAAGATCCAACATGTCCGGCATCATCTTTCATTGAAATGTAACCTAATGCTAAATATCTCCAAATATCCTGATCAAGAGAAGTCATCACTAAATTAATTCTTTTGACTGCTTGAATTAACTCCACTTTATGGTCATATGGCTCGACTTGTGTTGTATGAGTATAGTTGTCAAGACCTAAATCATTCAAGAATTTCTTACTGAACTTAATCCAATCAACATCCGGGTAGGCAAAAGTTAGTGCGTTATGGTTACCGACCGCACCTGTGAGTTTTGACCCTATTTTTATGCTTTTAAGCTTTTCGAGCTGTGTGTTTAATCTGGAGTAAAAATATGATAATTCTTTTCCTGCGGTTGTTGGGACTGCTATTTGCCCATGTGATCTCGCAGGCATAACTAAATCCTTGTTCTCTTTTGCAATCTTTTTCAAAACTTCCAAAAGTCCTTCAATTTCTTCGAAATATATATCTTTTAAAAATCCCTGAAGTGATAATGCAAAGCCTATATTGTCAATATCAGTGGAGGTTAAGCCAATATGTATGAAATTCTTGTATTTTTCAAGCTTTTGCTCTCCTAATTTGGAAATTAAGAAGTATTCAATTGCTTTGGTATCGTGATTAATTTCTTCATCTTTCTTCCAAATCAATTCGGCATCAGATTCTGAAAAATCTTCTACTATTTTCCTAAAAGATTTAATTGTCTTTGTTTCTAATTTCTCTCCAATTTCTTCTAAAAATGCGATCAAATATTCAATTTCAACTAGTACCCTTCCCCTGTATGTCGCAAATTCGGAGAAATATTTTGAAGCATTCTCTGTTCTTCCTCTGAATCTTCCATCAATGGAGGATATGGAGTTGAAAAAGGAGAACGGTTTAGGAGTCTTGATTTCGCTCATCAGGTGTGAATATAATAATTATCTGTACTTTAACTTTTAGATATTTTAATGTCAAGATTAACTAAGCAGGAACCCTCTTCTACCAATATAAAACAGTCTTTTGGAAAAATTTTACATAAAGATTATTATTTCGCTGCTAGACTAATTTCTGAATTCTTGACACTTGAAAGTGAATTGAGAAAAGTTAGGTATTTATCTCCGTTTGCAAAAGCCCTTAGTATTGCTGATCAGGTTACAGGAGTAATGCTTATAGGTAATGCACTCTCAGAAATAGTTATGAAAAATGATAAAAATTTCAATAAGGCACAAGTGATTGAAATGCTTCTCTGGCACGATGCTCCAGAAACAAGAACGGGTGATATTTCTAGAGATCAGAAAAGGTATGTGACAATTGATGAAGATAAGGCTAGAAAACATATGTTCGGAACATTTTCATGGGGGGAGGAGATTATCGATTTGATAGAGAAGTTCGAAGAGGGAACTGATCAACTGGAATTCAAGATTGCTAAAGATGCAGATGCCTTATATGTTGTGTACACGATTAAGTCATTATTAGATCAAGGAGTAATTATTAATCACCCAGACGATAGAATCAGTAAAACGTTGAAAAGGTTGCTGACTGAAGAAGGTGTCGCTTTAGGTAAAGAAATGGCTGTGAAAAATAGTGAAGAAATTGCACAATTGTTATGGGAATATAGTTTAAATGATAAAAATAATAGTGAACTTACAAAAAGTCTCCCAGAAGAATCTCTTGCTACAAAGATGGTTATTGCCTGGTGTTTGAGCGAATTGAAATCCGAAACTTCTAAAGTAAAGCGTGCAAAACTAATTGAAAATTTGCTTCATTTTGGTATTGATGAAAGTATCGATAACGCACTATTGGAAGATATTAATAAGTTATATGAACTCCTAGATCTCAAAAGAGACACTTTAAAAAGTCCAATTGATCATTTTGATAGGCAGTTGGAAGGTATAACGAAAAGTTTAGTCATCCTTGAATCTCAAAACTTAGCTACTGCGATCAAAGAAACTGATCTTTACGATTGGTGGAATATCATGATGGAATATGCAAACGTGGAAGCAGATGGAAGAATTATTTTTGCTTAAATTGATTTTATTTAGCTTCGACAATTTCTCTGTTATAATCCCAATATACTTATTATCTTCCTTCTTCTATGGGAAATTCCAGAATTCTCTTAATTTTTCTACTTTTAGTTTTCTTAGTAATAACTGGATTCCTATTTTATAAATTTTCAGATGAGGACCAAACTCAAATTTCAACTAATCCAGCTCCCACTAATATTATCGAAGAGGCAGAAGAATCGGATTTTATCGAAGAAGAGAAAGTAGACGAAAGTAAACATGATCTTAAAATCTCAATAATCAGTCCTGAGGGAGAAGCATTTGAGACAAGCCAGGCTAGATTTTACAAAGCATTAGCTGAGGGTAACTTCAAATATGATAACCAAGTTAAGTGTAATTGGGAATTCTATTTAAACCAGAATAACGATGAAACACTCTATCAGACCATGGAAAATAAAAGTATCTTATCTGATGAATCACAGGATGTTTGTGGCTTTACTTCGACATTTATTGAGGATGCAGGTGTGTTGAGAGTTAAATTAACTATGACTGTTTACGATAGACTTAATGAGAATATAGAAAGTGTTACTGCCGAAAGAATCTATACGGTTGCTAAATAGTAACCTTGACGACTAAAAAGATAATTGAGAAAGACTCCATACTTTTCAATCTTTCTTCAAAGTATCTAATAATTGAAATTTGGGCGAAATAGCTAAATGACAGCATAATTGACCATTTTAACTATTAATTGTACAATTTCATCAATTATTAAGATTATATAATGAGTCAAACTCCAAATCCCGGTGCTTTAGTTCAGCCAAACGTACCAGTCCATACACCAGAAAGACATGAGCGTTATCAACGCACACCTCGAAGTGCACAATATTTACTTCGTGTTTTAGAAGGAACTCCTGAGACACTTGATTCAAATAACGAATTTCTACCTGAACAAATTGCAACGGATAGATTTGGAAGGGCATATGATCTGCTCGAGATGGCATCTAGGAAAACAAGAGAAGAGTATTGGCAAGAAGGAGGCAATGGGTCAAAGACGAAAGAACAAAAGGCTGAGGAATTTAATAATTGGTGGACTGACAAATTGGTTAAAGATTTCTCAGCAGATGGAGGGGAAAAACCAGGAGCATCACTTTTAAAGAATCTTGGTCTTGATCCCGATGCAATGTCTTCAGGTGTTTTCGATAATTTTATTAATAAATGCACAGTTGATTCAAAACCTTCGGTTAAGGGGTTTGTTGAGATGTTCATGCAATATGATAATAGAGACGAACTTGTAAATAATCTTCATGTTGTTGAATTGTTGGCAGGTATGTTTGATGCAGAAACAGCAAAAGACATAGTCGGATTAATTAAAATCGAACTAAATGTGGATGGGGATGTTTTATCTCAAGCCAATAAAGATAAAAAGGTTTCAAATAGAGATGAGATCGAAAGATTAAGATTCCTCTCTCAGTTTATCAATGCAGAAAATGACGAATTGTCATATCCTGAAACCCCAAAGGTCGAAGGAGAAGATCGGCTTAAAGAGTTAGCTTCTGGAGGCGAATACAATATCGGCCATGCATCGGCAAAAGGTGCAAGAGAAATTCAGCAGGATGCTATCCTTTCCGATCAGATGGAAGGAGGCACTTTAGTCGGAGTATTGGACGGAAACGGTAGAAATGGACAAGATGTTGTAAAAGTAATGAAAGATGAAGGTCCTGCTATTTATGCCCGACTATTAAAAGAAGGACTTACAAAACAAAATGCATTCGAAAAATTATGTCAACAACTGAGCATTAAAACAGATGAGATTGACGGAGGAGCGGTAGCAGTGATCGCCCATCTTGATGAACAGGCGAAAATTATTTCAATCGCAAGTGTAGGAGATGCCCAAGTAGCTTTATTAAGTCCGGATAGTATCGATATACTATCAGGCCATACTCATCGACTAGAGAGTCTTGAAGAGCAAAGATTATTAAGTAGAGTTCCTCAGAGTGATGACGAAGGGAGACATATCACGAGAGGTATTGGACTGAATGTCAGTTCCAAACCAAACTACATGGAAGTACCATTGATTGGAAGTGATAAAGGACCTAAGTACTTATTATTAAGTTGTGATGGTTTTTGGGAAGCTGTGAGTCCATCAGAAGTTTATCAAAAAATAAATGAGTTCAAACAAGCGAATGCGAACATTTCTCTTGCAGAAATAAGTGAGAAACTGGTTCAATTCGCAATCAGAGAAAGAGGAAGTTCTGATAATGTAAGTGTTGTGCTAGTAGACCTAAACATGAAAAAAGGATCGAAAGAAGTTTAAATAAGTCATTTATAGATTTCTGGTTTTAATATACCTGTAATTATTTTCACATTAATTACCGAGGGTATTATATTTGGAGTATTGTCGATTTTTCTCAAGTGGCTATTTATTCTTTTTTGGTTTCTTACTGGCGAGAATCGAATTCGGAAATGTAATCTTATTAACTATCTTGATGTTTCTAGTACTTGGACTAATCCACTATCGCTATTCGATTATGCAAAAAAGGGTTGCCTAGTTTGAGAATGTACTTTAAAACCTATTCCACAAAACTTGATTTGTGATCTCGTGATGGTATAAAACCTCCCCATTTTTAATTGTTTTGCCAAGATCTTTTGGGCTTCTATTGGCAACGGTTTGTTTTTGTTCCAGATACTTTGATTTGGCGTATTCTCCAAGTATCTTACCTGAAAAATCTGATGACTTGAATTGTTTGATTGCGTCTTGGATAGAGTCGGGAAGTACTCTTGTGCGCTGTCTTTTGTCCTCATCAGTCTCCAGATCTTGTCCTTCGAGTCCAGTCTTTAAAAGAACTAGAGCTACTGCATACGGGTTGGAGTCTGGGCCTACAGAACGTACTTCGATCCTTGTAGATTTTTTGGTTGCAAGGGGTATTCGAATCATTGAACTTCTATCAGTATATGAGTACTTAATTTGATTTGGTGCTTCGAAATGTGGATCGAGTCTTCTATAAGCGTTCACGCTTGCATTGAGGATGAGGCAAATATCGTTTGCATGGTTTAGGATTCTAGATATAAACTCCCAGGCTGTTGTTGATAATTTTGATTCGTCTTTGTCATCATAAAAGAGGTTTTTACCTGCTTTAGATAATGAAAGGTTGATATGCATTCCGTTTCCGTTTATTCCGACTACGGGTTTGGGTAAGAACGATGCGGTCATACCCATGTTATGTGCGATTTGTCGACAAACAAGCTTGTAAAGTTGGATTTGGTCGCACGCAAGTAATGCGTCTGTATACGAGAAATTTAACTCAAACTGAGATGGTGCGACTTCGGGGTGATCTTTTTCGTTTTCAAAACCTAGTGCACGTTGTGCTTCTGCCGCTCTATCTATGAATAATTTCAATGTATCGGTGGGTAGTGTGTGGTAATAACCACCTTCAGAAGCTTCTTGGAAACCTTCCTTTTCGTCGAAGGATTGTTCTGCATATTGGCCACTGAGTAAAAAGCCCTCCAGTTCTGGAGCGACAAAATATTCGAGTTTGTCTTTTTTATACATTTCTCGGAGGGTTGTATGAAGTGAATATCGGAAATCGCAAGAATAAGGCGAACCATCTTGTTCGCAAACATATCCGAACATAATCACTTTTCCCGGTCCAAACACATCACTTGGTAACCACCGAAAAGAGTACCAGTCAGCTTTTAACCTTAGGTCGGATTGGTCAATTGTAGAGAAACCCCGAATAGAAGAACCGTCAAATGTAAGTCCGTCAAGGTTTTTTATAAAGTACTCTTTATCGTAATCAAGCATGTGAAAACGTCCTTCGATATCTGAAAAACAAAGAGTGACGGCTTTTAGGCGTGCTTCGCTTTTTAAATAATCAATATAGTACTTTCGTACGCTAGTCTCTGATTCTCTATTAGTGAAGCGTCTTTTCGCTTCAATGTTTAGATTCTGCAATTCATCATATGGAATTTCAAGGAAATTTCGCAATTGAGTTTGGTCCATTAAGTTAATATAAAAAGTAATAAAATAAGAATAAAACGAATAAGAATAAAAGTAAAATAAAAATAAATAAGAATAAAAACATTGTTTTCTTAATAATTGTAGAGTTTAATGAGTATTGTTTTTTAATTTTTAACTGTAAGGTAATAGTCAAAAATAGTCAGGTATGTTAATATCCAAATGTCATGAAAAAACAAATTTTTGTCAAAATCTTCAATTATTACTACTCCCACTGAGGGAGGAGTAATTTGACATAAACAAACCAAATACTTACCTCCCAATCGGGAGGTTTTTTTATCTCCCGTGCGGGAGATTTTTTATTTTTTAATATATTTTAATGGACATTCAATCAGAAATTTTTAATATCAGAGAACAAAGCCCTATGACTTCTACTGCACAAGAAATTCAAAGTGGGAAATTATTTGCTACGGCCGCTGAAAGGATAATTGAGCAAGGCGGACATTTCTCTGATCCGAGACATGGGCAAGTTGGGATTGAATTGGAAAACATAGTAACGGACAATGAAGGAAGACCCGTAAATGCTGAAGAACGTGATAGATTTATCGCTACTGCAAAGACTATAGTATTAGAAAGTGCTTTCCCTGTGACTCTTCAACAGGAGCTTGGAGCTGCTCAAATCGAAATTAATCAGGGAACAGATGCTCTTTTCTCGCTTGATAATATTGAACCAGGTGTTGTACTCACTTTTTTTAAGCAAATTGATCAATTCTTATTAGAATCGACAGAACATCAAAGAATGAAGTTGCTTAATTTAGGATTCCACCCATTTGCTGATATTAGAAATGTTCCTCGTACTAATAAACCTAAATACGATCTAGTACCAACACACCATGATGGCAATAGATTGGCTAGTTCAAGGACTTTGCAAAGTGATTTGAACTTGTTAAATGAACCAGATGCAACAGTAGCTGCTTTGACAAACTCACTGCAGTTTAATATATCAATGCCAGATGTGACTACTGCAATTAGAGCAATGAATATTATGTTTCAAATGACTCCACAAATACTAGCTATTGGTGGGAATGCAGGTTTCGCAGAGTCAGTGGATACTAATTGGTCAGATTTTAGAAATCAGATTTGGGATAAAACACATCGAACAGCTGCAGGACAAAGAGTATTTCTCCCTGAAGATTTCATACTCTCCCCTGAGGATTTGTTCCTGAGAATGGCAAGATTCCCATTAATTTTGGAAGCTCCAAACTCCAAGGCTGCCTTTGATATTGCAACCGGTACGAACTGGTTGGCCGCAAAACTGAAGTTTTTGTGTAACGATGATCTGGATATAAACAAGCTACTTTTAGAGTTTCGGCCTCTTTCATTGCAACAAACCCCAGAAGAAAATGCTGCAATGTTTTTACTGACATTAGGGAGGTTGAAATTGGCTATGGAAACTAATGAGCCAATGTTTGATGAGTTTGACGCAGTAAGAGTGAATGGTGAGTTAGCACAGAGGCGAGGTACGCAGGCAACTTTGGTGACCAAAAGGTTTACAGGGTCACACTGGGAAAACTCCATGGTAACTGGTCAGGAAATTCGAGAACTCGAGATTCATCATGCTTCTTTGGGTTTAAGCATGACTAGCGACGGGAATGTGCCAATGTCTCGTTACAATGCATTTAGGTCATTTTTTGAAGAGAATATTGGGGTGCAAAATCCTACTGAGAGATTGAGAGCAGAGCTAGGATCGTCTTGGGAGACAGGGAGTGATTCTGAAAGAAGGGAACATATTCGAGACACACTGATTAATTCTGGGATTATGCGATAAAGAATAATAAAAAATAATTCAATTTAGTTATCCTTAGAAAGGTAATATTTCTCGTGGTCACATACTGATGCTAAGTACTCGAATATCCACTTTTCTTTGTATAATATGTCTGAATAATTATGATTAACTAAAGTCGACTACGTTATACTTTTAAAGTTCCTATTTATTAACTAGATAATCATGCAAAAAATCACCCCTTGTCTATGGTTCGATATGAACTGTGAAGAAGCTGTAAATTACTATGTTGAGACTTTTAATAATTCACCACTCAAGAGGGTTGAATCCAAAATTATCAGCATTATGAGATATGAAGCAGGAATGCAAACTCCAAGTATAGAGCAAATGGTAGGTAAAATTATTACTGTAATATTTGAACTAAATGGTCAAAGATTTATGGCACTAGATGGTGGATCAGACTTCAAGCTAAGCGAAGCAACTTCTTTTGAGATAGAGTGCGAAGATCAGGCTGAAGTAGATTATTTCTGGGAGAAGCTTTCAGCTGTTCCGGAATCCGAACAATGTGGTTGGTTGAAAGATCAGTTTGGTTTATCTTGGCAAATTGTGCCTAAAAGACTTGGTGAATTACTAAGTGATCCTGATAAAGAAAAAGCGAATCGTGTACTTAATGCGATGTTAGAGATGAAGAAGATTGATGTGGCGGAGTTAGAGAGGGTTGGGAAGGGAGAGTAAGTTTTCTTATAAAGTTACTCATCTTCAGGACATCAGAAAATCAATCTTTCTCTTCGTTCAGGATGATTTTCTAGATGGGGTCACTTGTTGCCTGTCTGGCGGCAGACAGGGACTCGTTGCTAAATCTTAAGATTGATTTAAGTCAATTCTCAGTATCTACAAACTTAAAGGAAAATTTAAGATAAAGTAGTATATTGTAGGACTAATTCTTGCTCTCTTAGTATTTCAAAGTAAGGGAAAGAAATTTGGAAAAGTTTTAGGACTTCCGAAAAGCAAGGGATTAATATTAGTATTGTTTAACATACAATCTGCATTTAACTACTGCTGTGTTTAGACTAAGTTGGTGTTTTTGAAAACCAAGTTCCCGTTAACAAGTTCAACAGTAGCTAGTGTTGGATCTCCAATTTGTCGTCCAAACATAAGTGTAATATTTTTGTAATTTTCCCAATAATCACCTAAGAAAGCTTGTGTAAGTTCTTCGTCCACAACCCATCCTCCACCAGGTTCTTGGAAAAATGATGCAAATGGTTTAGGTACTGCCTCTGGATTTACTGTTAAAACACCATTCACAGATTCGACTCTTATAGATGAGAGTAAGACTCTTCTGTAGCCATCTGGGGAAGAAATTACAGAAACTTTAACTGTAGGCACTACATCAATTCCCCGAATCTCTTCCATAAACCCCCCAATTGGGTCCTGTGCTATCAATCCCAATCCAGCTGGATCTGCATTTGCAGCTATCTCTGTTAAAGCTATCCATGTATCAGGATCAATAGATGAGATAGAGTAATCTGGTTGCTCGTATTCTGCACTTAGTGGCATTTGATCGAATGCTCTATTTGATTTTACAGCGTTACTTCTTCTCACTATTTCTTCTAAGGGTATGCTACTCGTAGCTCCTTTTTCCTTGCTAACTGGGATACCATAACGCAAATCGTATGCTACTCGAGTGACCAAATTATAAGCAACTATACCCCAACCTATAACTTCGGCGAAATTAGCAGCTACGCCCAACACTTTTAGTGCTTGTTTTGCACGGGGTAAAAAGAATTCACTTAATTTTAATTTTTTTTGTATATTATTTGATAGCAGATTTGCAAAACTTCCGTCAGGCATGACTGTAGCTCTCTCTCCTGCTTTTAGTTCTACTAATATTCGTGACAATTGCTGAGCATCCTGTATATCTGGAAGAATTACTTTCAGTAATTCCCCATTTGGACCGAGATCAGCACTATAAAATTTAACACCTTGTTTCAAAAGGTTAGGATTTAGACCTTCGAAAAATTGAGGGTTTTTTTCAATAAAGATAGGTAAGTCGTCTAGGAAAGGTATGGTTGGTACTTGTCCTTTGACTTTTCTTACCAATCTAGAGATTTTTTGATAAGCATCTATTGCTGCAGATTCTGGGACATAAGCTGCAACGGGTATTTCTCCGAAGTCGATAGAATTCAAGACAATATTACTTCCTCCACTTTTATTGAACTCTGCTAAATCAAAGACTATATTACCAAAGCCACCTCCTATCACATCAGCCCTGTATGTTCCAGCCTTGATTGCTGGGATTAATTCTCTTCCGAAATATTCTGCAATTGCTTTATTAAATGTTTCAGGTGTCAGATACCCCTTCTTCATTGCTTCCATTATAGGTATGCCCATTTCTTCTACGGCTGTTACGAAGTAATCTGTACCGTTTAAGTTAAGTGTATTAAGTTCTGCTACTATTCTTGAACTTTTTCCGACATTTTGATTAAAATTTCTTTGTAGGTTTAGTCCTTTTCTGGCGTAATCGACAATTTCCGGCTTATTCTCAACTAGTCGGATGTAATAAGCAGGACCACTTGGATTCTCCAAATAGTATATAGGACCTTGTTGTGTATCGCTTACTTGTGCAGCTATTTTCGTAAGGTCTCCTAAATCTGCCCCTTGAGATTGTAGAGCCGTTGTAATTTGCTGCAGGACAACATCGTCTAGCGACACAGGTATAGCTTCTGCTAAAGTTGTGGATCCAACCCGTATGGCACCCGATGCTACAGCTAGTTGTACGCCTATGGGAATCTCCCCGCTATTATTAACCAGAATACCCATTTGTAGTGGGTCATGAAAAGCTGTAAGGTCTCCGTTTTCAGTCATAGGTAGAATTTCTGATCTTGTACTTTGTTGTTCTCCTGCTGCTTGTGGATTCAATTTGCTACCGCAGCCTATTTGAGTACTTAGAACAAAAGCAGCAGTTACGGCACCTCCTATTTTCAAAAAATCTCGTCTTGATATACCATATTTTATTTGTTGTGGTTGATCTAGTGGCTCTGGTGACATTCAAACATAAATAAAAACCAAGTAATATAGTGATTATATCACGGAATTTGTTTTATTAGTTATTTAGTGTCGTATTTTATTCCTCCGGGGGACCGAAGTGTTCTATATTTGAAGGATTTTTGGGGACAATAGTTGTATTCAATTTGAGTGCAGCGAGACTTCCTCCCACGAGAGCTATGAGGGCACCGCCAATAGTCATTACCTCATGTGTAATTCCTTCTGCACCATTAATGGTTAATACGATACCTGTCGTAGAAATAGCTGTTCCCATCAATACTGCTAATCCACCAACTAATGTTTTGCGAGTAATGCTCTTTTCTATTTTGGGGAGATGTTGTCTATTTCTTTCAGTTTCTGGCCTACTCATTAAAATTTATGATTCGAAATTAGAGATAATATTTTTTAACTACATGTATAAATTATTGGTTATTCCCTAACACTGGACCTTTCGTTCCTGAGACCACTGTTTTGTGGTCAGTCTTTGTTCACTAAGAAATGGGGTCAATGGCTGGATGCGTTTTGGAACTTTATTAATCCCAATCACTACATTAGTTTTACGACCTAGATGTTAAACCTCTGACCTGATTTTAATTTTAACATCAATAATGTAAATTCACTATTCTCCCTTAAATAGCAGAGTTAATTTTCAAATATTGTATAATCTTCCTATAGTAATCAATTACGCTTTCCAATGGATAAAAAAACTCAGAAGAAATATCATAAACTTTCATATAAACGGGTTAGGAACATAACTGGGACTAGATTTGATTTCCTCTTTGTCATTGATGGTTTTGAGTCTATCGATATGTTTGAGATTACTGGATTGAAGGCAAGTAGTATGAAAGATGGCGTTTATCCAATCATCATATGTAGATGTGAAATGATGGGTTGCGGTGGTATATATATAACAACTCATATTCAGGGAGAGGACATTATTTGGGAAAGGTTTTGGGATGGGCAAAGTTGTGAATTCACAGATGATGAAGAAGTATTACCAGAGTATACAATAGGTTCTCAATACGGTGAAGGTGGTGAACATCTTGTAATAACTGCTCCTATGAGGTTTAAATTAAAAGAATATACTGAACTAGCAGCTGAGTTGCTAAAGGAATCCGATAAGTCAGATAAGAATAAAGCACAGTTCAAAGAAAATTTAGAAAGGTATCTTTCGGGTGACGTTCTTATACCGTGAGTTCCTAGTAATGATTTATTAGAAAAGCTGTTTATAATATTAGTACAGTTTATAAAAGATAAATCATGTCGGACAACAATACAAAGAAAAATAAGCGATTGCTCTCTTGGGAGGAAAGGGGATCCTTACTATTAAAAGCCTTGAACAACGGAGTGATGAAAAACGAACAGAAGGAGGTGAAGATACAACAGGGGCAACAAGTGTTCTCAAACCCAAACAAGAATAAGCGCCCAAGCCGCCACAATAATACAATTATATGACTAAAACTTATTTCCATGATAACCGTAGTTGGGATATGTCAGATCCATTTGGATTAACTATTATTGGCGCTTTAGATACTTTAGAAAAAGATGGCTATTTAAAGCATGATTTGAAAAATCGCAAGTTAATCGGAGAAATCAATTTAGCATTACAAGCTAATCTAGATTATTATTCATTCTTGCTTGTGCCCAATGTTCAGGCTTCAAGAGAATTAATTTTAAGAGATGCGCTTACTAATCCTATAGCTATCTATAGTTCCGATAATAAGTATCTAGGATTAACATATTATTTAGAGTCAATGTTTAAGGAGTTAATAACAATTGATGAATTAATTAAAAAGATGGTTTTTGAGGTTATGAATTATTTAAAAATAATGAATAATTATTCTTCAGTATACAAACAGCAGAAAGATGGCAAACAAATTTCAAAACATGATGCTGAAATAATTATAAAAAGGAAACAATTTGATGATGTACAAAATCTAATAATAGAAATTTTAAATAATAAAAATGTTAAGGTTAAGCAATGGTATAGATACATAAAAAACCTTAGAAACTTTGTCACGCATGAGGGAGTTTTAACAATCAACTATATTGAAGACGAGAATATATTTTTCTATAAAAAACATTCAGATAGAAGATATAAAATAAATATTAAAATAATAGTTAAGAACTTAAATAAATTTATTAAGATAAGGCTGGCATTGCGAGAAGGTCTATCTGATGTGGATTTTTGGAAACAGAAAATAATTAAATAGATGCCAATAACTGAAAAATACTATACATTTTGTTCTGTCTTTGGCTTACAGACACTTTACCTATCAGTTATTTTACTTTCCTCGAGAATTCTCTTGAAATCATTAGTGTAAAAAGACCTTGTTGAAGATTGAGTATTAGCAGAGCGATAAAAAGAGAAAGCAATGCCTAGTGCGTAGCCTGTTAATACCATAGTGGCACTAAATTCCTCTTGGAGAGAACCATATCTATCATTTAATTTCAGGTTTTGGAACTCAGAGTCAACTAGAACAAGCATTTGGTAAACTTGGGAAAAGAGTTCCGTTTCTAAAAGAATATATTTAATAACTCCATTTATAACTAAATAATTAGTTAATAAATTTATTTCAAGCACTTCATCATCTCTGTAATCTTTTTTCCAGTCTTTGCCAATTTTATTTCCATATCGAGATTGTGTAATAAACTCTTCTGTCTTGTTAATAAAATCTGAGGGAAATTTATATCGTTTTGGTTTATAGTACACTTCTTCAATTAATCTTAATGCAAACCCAGTTAATATGGCTGAATTACATAGTGACTTTTCAAAGTCTTGAATTTCTTGTGATTCATCTGTTACAAATATTGAAATTCGTGTCCATGGTTTTATTGTAGATTGAAGAGAAAAAATATATTCATTTATTTCAGGAGTTAACAATAATTGAACCCTATTTGCAATTTTTTGAACTAACTCAAAGATGCTAACATAATTTTCTTTACTTATATTTTTAGGCAAAGTTATTATTGTTTTCCCACATTTCGGGCAAAATAATGCGTTGTAAGATTCCGGAATAAGTGAATGACAATTCCAACACTTGCTTTTATCATCTTTGTTGAAAACGACTCCGCCTGATGAACTTACTATATCCATAATTACATTAATATACTATTTATCATGGATTATACTCGATATTATAATAAAATGTTAAGTGACTTAAAGAATCAGTTTTATATTAATCACCCAAGAAGTATATGATTATAAATATAATGAATTCCCTTATATGTTATGGATTTATCGAGGTCATCTGGATTCTTAATACAACTTCAACCTTCCAAAAGTATATATGTTGTGGAATAAAAAGTTTATACTTACTCAAAATATGAGCAAATATTCTAAAAAACAGAAAACTAAAAAACTTGTAATGATGCTAATTAGTGCATCCTTAATAGTATTGATATTTATAATTCTCCTAGATACAAACTTCGTGTTAGAAAACATATTTATATTCTTTATAGCAGGTTTCTTGGGATTGTATATCTTGGCGGATAGGATAATTGATATGTTCTTTTCGAGCTGGGATAGCTTTGATCATTACGAAAGAGGTGAATATGGAGAAGAAGTTGTGGCAAATAAACTATCAGAAATAGAACATAGTTATAGTAATCAAAATGTAATGCTTCCAAATGGTAAGATGGATATCGACCATATAGTGATATCCAGGAAAGGGATTTTTGTAATAGAAACTAAGAATTATACAGGTAGGATTGAAGTATACGGTGATAAATGGTATCGAACTGAGAAACGAAAGTTTGGTATCAAAAGTAAACGTAAACTATTACCCAAATCACCAAACATACAAGCGTTAATGAATGCAATGAAGTTAAGAAAGTTTTTGCTTACTAAATTACCAGAAGATCTACACAATAACCTTTTCATTAAGCCTTTGGTTGTCATGGTCAATGATTTCAACCCGGAGGATATTCATACAAAGGATAAAATCCTTGATATAGGATCTTTGCATGAGGAGATATATTCAGAGAATCTTCAAGTGGATAGACAACTTTTGATAATGGTTAAAGATATATTGGATGAACTAACAAAGAATAAGCTTTAGTTGTAGCTTACAGGTCTGGTTTTATTCCAAGATTGTACCAAATCGGTTTACTCTTTTGTGATTTAGAAACAGGTTGCGTAGGTATAAAAGAATTCGATATTGGTTATGCATTAGGTCATTTACTTTTAACTTCTGATGCTCGTAGAGAGATTTTCGATGAATTCTTTTCTGGTTTTGAAACCAGCTTAGGGTTAACATTTAATAAGCATTTAGTAAACCAATATATTGCAGCCACGATCTTGTATCGGACTTATAGAACAAATGTACCATACAAGATAAACAGTAGCCCAGATAAAATAGCTAGGCTGTCCGCCAGAGCAATGGAGTATTTGCTTAATGAAGATGAATCAATTGATATATTATTAACTTAAAATGAAAAAAGTAGAAGAATTAGAATTAAAAGTATTAGCAGTAAACAAGGAACATTTAATAAATGAACTCGAAAAGAATAATGCTGAAAAAATTTTAGATGCCCTTACTGAAATTTGGACTTTCGATATAAGTAAGAGTTTTGAAATTGAATATACAAAGCTACCGGCAAAACTAGTGGATACTGTTAAAATTGCTGAAGAATTAACTTGGCATGGTAAATCATTGCGTGATCAAAACTATCATTTAAGAGCACGAAAACAAGGTGAGCATTATGAGTTTACACTTAAATTTTCCAAGCCTCATAACATGAATGTAAAAAAGGAAATCGAGCTAAATATAAATTTAACAAAGAATGAATGGGGAAAAATTGGCCAAACTATTACTGATGCTGGTTTAATTGTAACTGCACATCAACAGAAAAAAAGAATTTCATATCAAATAGACCATGATACACATTCTGCGCATTTTGATATTGATACATGGCCAGGAATCCCTACTTATTTGGAGATTGAAGCAAGCAGTTCTGAAATTATTAACTATTGGATTAAAAAGCTTCTACTCGGTGAAAATCAAGTAACAATTCTTTCGGGGCAGAGTTTTTTTGATTTATATAATATTAATTTTTATTCCGAGCTATTGTTTAAATAATGAAACATGAACCTCAAGTTCTCTGATGAAAATAGAACTGCCCCAAATGTTAACCAAATTTCAATCGCACAATATCTAGATTTCTTTGAAAAATCATTTGCTTTCGAACCCGAAGCAATGCCTCCTTTCTATCAACAAAGAAATGAACATTTCGCTTTTCTTGCTGGGCAGGCTATGAAAGAATTAGCAGGCATTCTACCCCAACATCTTTTATATTTGACTCAAGAGGCTGGGTTAACGCCAGAAGACTCAAATGCAGCACAAGGATACATAGAAAAAGCAATGATTGTATCTGCACATTGCGATTTCCCGGAAGTCCTTCCAATATTAGATAGTCAAGACTATGGCACATTTCGGTATCTTGGCGGTATCAACTTAGAGCGGTTGTTTGCAGAAAAAATACCTTGGGTAAATGCACTGGTAGCAAATGGTGTCTCAGCAATCTTAATAAGGCCAGAAATTAAACATATTTCCTCACTTATTACTCAATATTTAGAACAAAACACATTAAATATTTTGTTTAGAAAACAACTTCAATTGAGCTTTGATCAATACTGGGGTTTGTATGAGCATGCATTTGGCCATCCTGTTAAAGAAGGTCATGTTAGGAGGCGTATTTTTGGTTACGTTGGAAGAGAAACAGAATTACTTTTATTCAACGATCCCTTAAGACGGTATGGTGATTCAGGAATTGATTTGGCGGAAGGAGTCAAACGAGAACATAAAGGAACTGCCGGGAAGTATGATGGTAAAACGTTGAGAGGAGGGGTAATATTTGCCGAAATGAGTATGGCTATGATTCCGGGAAATATTTTATCTCAATTAGCACTCGATCCAATATTGCAATATAGATATGCAAATCCTGACGTATATAGTGATGGTGTTACTGATCATGTCCTTGCTAATTTACCTGGAGTTCATATGCCGGAGGGACATGAATTACTAAAAGATCTTGCAATCATGCTGGATGGGACTGATTTAACAACTATCTTAAACTAGATATGTTTTTTTGAGAGTTTGATTGGATTTAAGTTAATTGATGAAATGGGGTGGTCATGCCTACGCTAAAGCTACGGCAGACCTTACCCAGTGTATTTCTTCGCAAGCTCAGAAACACTATTCAGCACCGATTCTTACTTTAAAAATTCGAATCTATTTAATCAGAGAATTTATATGTTTTAATTCATTAACATCTTCTCTACAATCGTTATAGATTTTTTGTTGCTTTCATATTTCACTTTTTCTACTGCATCTTTATAATTTAACCAAAGATATTCATCATGTTCTTCACTAAGATTTATTGCTGATTTTTCATCAACTTCTATGGCATAAACGAATTCGAGATAAACTTGTTCATCTCTTTCCCAGCTAAAATTGTAGAGTTGTTTGCTAACTTGAATTACATCTTTGATTCCGGCTTCTTCTTCAATTTCTCTGAGCATGCATTGTATTATTGATTCTTCTTCTTTAACGGTACCTACAACTGGTTGCCAGTATCCACCATCTATTTCCGATCTTTTTAGAATTAAATATTTATGATCTTCATCCGTTCTACAATAGACTATTGCTTGTGTCTTAATAGGTAATTCCATAATGAATTATAAAAATTAAAATAATTTTGAACAAATCGATGACGAAAATTTTCTATACACTGCGACTACCTCGTCTGGTAAAAACGTAGCTTCTGGAACAAAAGCATCAAATAATCGATATGCTATTGTTGCAATGGATAGAACCAAGCCACTATTTATAACTTCTATTGCATCGAGCCCTACGATATTTTCATCGACTTTTTCCTCATACCCTGCTATGAAATTGTGAATGAACTCCCTTGCCTCCGTGACTCTTCCATTTACGAAACTAGAAAGAAAAATATGGCCAAATAAGTAAGCTAAATCAGTTGCGGGATCGCCCATATGGACAGCATCGAAATCAAATAAAGCCACATTTCCATCGGAAGTAACAATATTTTTTGGACTTAAATCACCGATTACTATTGCCTTACCCTTCGATTTTACTTTATTTATCTCTTCTAGACAAACAGTTCTTGCAATCGAAGAGGGGAAAGAAACCGAATAAAATAAAATATCGTATTGTTGTTCGTAAAAGCGTAACTCTTCGGATGGTTCTCTTATTGATATTTCAGAATTGTAAGTTTTCGTATGTAGCTGACCAATTAGTTTTCCTAGTATCAGGGCAATATCAATAGGGTAGACACCTTCTTTGATATATTCATCTAACAATCTACCATTTCCTCTGAATAGACTTTCTGTCATGAATGTAAAATTCTCGGGGTCCTCATATACTAGCTTTGGAGAAGTTCCGAGAGGAAGTATGTGGTATAGAATTTTTACTGCTTCGATCTCATGTAATAATCTCTCCCTTGGTCT
>JAGQLL010000045.1:0-4238 GCA_020429395.1 Candidatus Dojkabacteria bacterium
GTTGAAAACTAGATCGAGTTGATCTAATTCTTCTTTACTAAATTTTTCTAATACAAAGGACACACCAGGGATTGGTATCCCTTTTCTATTTTCCACACCAATCCTTAATCTGTAAAAGTCTTTTCCTGCAAGTACTTTTTCAATTGATGTTATTCCATTATGCAATTTTGGGGACTTTAAGGGTTGTAATTTGTATTTACCAAGGGCAATATCAAGGTCATCATGTACAACCAAGATCTCTGAAAGCATGTAGTCTTTGTATTTAATAAATTCTAACAAAGCCTCTCCAGAGCGATTCATCATCATCGAAGGCTTCAAACATACAATATCTAATTCTTCGTAAGTATAAACTTTATAGTATTTGTCTTCTTGTGTATCAGGATGGAAGCCTTTACTTTTAAGAAAGAAGTGAGTTAAATAATCGAGAAATAAAAACCCTGCATTATGACGTGTATGTGCGTATTTTTCACCTATATTTCCTAAACCGACAATCAGCTTTATATTTGTTTTGTCACGAGTCAAAGATAATGAGTTCACAGGATATAGGTTTAATAGAGTTATTATCTAATAATATGGGGAATATGACAATCGGATGTTATTTTATCGCTTCTTTTGTAGTTTTGGAGGCTTTTTTTACAGTCTTTTTAACTTCTGCAACAACTACATCAATATATTTCTGTGCTCTATGAGTTCCAGTCATATTTCGGAATCGGACGACTCCCTCAGTAGTTGCAAAGATTGTAAAATCTTTACCCATTTTTGTATTTACTCCAGGGTGGAATTTAGTACCTCTTTGTCTAACAAGAATGTTTCCGGAACGAACTACTTGGCCTGCATATTTCTTTATACCAAGTCTTTTTCCAACAATATTTACTGTTCTATTTGCTGCTCCTTGTGCCTTTGTATGTGCCATTAGTTAATTTTAAGAATTTTAAGTTTAGTTAGTTCTTTACGACTTCCAAATCTTCGTCTAGTCCTAGCTTTAGCTTTGTATGTAAGACTTTCAACTTTTTCGCCTTTGAATTGTTCAACAATCTCAACATCAACAACGGAATCTTTGATAATAGGTTTTCCAACAATAGTTTTTTCTTTCTCCACTAGCAACAATACTTCGTTAAACTTAAGTTTGTCACCAGCTTTACCCAAGAGTTTATCAACCTCGATAACATCTCCTTCAGATACTTTGTACTGAGAATTATTAACCTTTATTACTGCGAATTTTTCCATTTAATTACATTCAGGGAAATTAAGTTAAATCTAGTTCAAACCGATAAATTTTCCAATGAAATATTAAAATCTACTCGGATTTATTCCCTGCTAAGGATGTTAACATCAAACTGTCTGCCATGTCAACGGGACGACGAGAAGCGTGAACAGATTGTATTAGTCCAAGTACAATCAAAGTCATCAAAACAGAGCTACCTCCATAACTAACAAGTGGAAGTGGAATGCCTGTAACCGGTAATTTTCCTAAATTCATGCCAATATTGATAAAAATGTGAATCAGTAATAATCCCACAACACCAAAAGCCAGATTTCTTCCAAAATCACTTTTTGTCTCTTTTGCAATTTTCAAAATCCTCAATAATAAAATCAAATAAGTAGATAAAAGTAATAACGCTCCTACAAATCCAAACTGTTCACTCATAGAAGCGAATGCAAAATCGGTATGTGCTTGAGTCAAAATGTGTAAACTACTTTGTGTCCCTTGCAGAAAACCTCTTCCAAATAATTGCCCAGAACCTATCGCGATCTTGGATTGAATAATCTGGTAACCACTTCCCAAAGGGTCTGCTTCCGGCCCTTCAACAAAGGTAAGTACTCGTTCTCTTTGATAATTTCCTAAGAGTTGATTCCAAGCAAAAATTGAACTAAATAGAAATAATGTTGTTGTAAGAGCAATACTTAGAACGAACCACCATTTAACTTTTATGAAAAATGTGAAAAGTACAAATATGATAATTGATGAAATTAATACAAAGTAATTATCAACATCGGAAGAAAAGGAGAATCCAGCTGTTCCTGTATCAAATCTAATAAAATTCTTTATAAAAAAGAATGTTAAAAATCCTAATAATATTATCTTTAATAAAACAGTTTGAAATTTAGTGGAAAAAAATAGAGTAAATAAAGTAAGTCCAATAATAATTATAGTGTTCCCTAGGGATGGTTGTATAAATGTAAGAACTACAATTGGTATAACGTATATCAATACGTAGAAAAAACCCCTAAATTCTCTATCATTAACTACTTTGAGGATTAAATCTTTGATATTATGCTTAACTCCGTGTTCTTTGTGAAAACTGTTACGAATTTCTCTTAAATTTTCTTTTAAAGGCAAATTTTCGCTACTAAATATTAAAGATATAAACATTATTATCAGAACTTTTGAATACTCCGATGGTTGAAAAGCAAAGAAACCTAGGTCTATCCAACGGTTTGTACCAGCAATAGTTGAACCGAACAGCACTGCATAAAGCAAAGTTGATATTATAAAAATGTATAAGATGAGTTGAATACTAAAAACTTTAAACCAATTTATGTCAACTAAAATCAAAGCAAAGTAGATAGTAAGACCAATAGTAATAAGGATTATTTGTTTAGTTAATAAATCAGAACTTTGGGTATTGTAAGTTGTTGAAAAAATCACGAGAGTTCCTATACCTAATAGTACTAGGATTACAAAGGTAATAATGAAGTCTTGTTTGAATAATCGTTTAAAGTTCATATATTCATATTAACAAACTAAAGGAAAAGATCTCAATTTAGGCAAAACAAAGAGTCTTTATCTTGTTAAAGTTTAAAGTGAGATATTTACTAGTTTTTTCTTTGACAATAATGTTTTTTATGGCATATCATATAGGTATAGAAGCCACAATTTTCAACACTCCCCAAGGATTGGATATTACTTTTATTTCCTAAAGCTGACTGAAATAAAAACATCATATGACTCAAAAGAAATCTACAAAAATAAGAAGAATTAGGAAGAAAAGTAATGTAGTTTTAAACCGCACTCCAAAAAAATCAAAAAAGATAAAGAAAATTACCAGAAAAGATACAATAAGCAGATTACTTGTTCTTATTTTTGTAATTCTTTTATCTATTATTCTTTTCTCATTTATATTTTCATTAAAATATTTGCAAAATGTCTCCAAAGACTTGCCAAGCCCAGACAAACCATTTGGTAGCAAGCAAACAGCCACAGAAATTTATGATAGAAATGGAGAATTATTGTATAGAGTTTTTGATAATGAGGATAGAGATCCAGTAAATCTTGAAACCGTACCACCTCAACTTATTTGGACTTATCTCGCTGCAGAAGATTTAAGATATTTTGAACATCAAGGTGTGGATCTTGAAGCACTTCTTCGATGTAGTTTTCGCTATCTAGAATCAAGATCTATTGTTTGTGGAGGAAGTACCATCACACAACAACTTATTAGAAAAACTGCTCTAACAGACGAAGTTGCTATTGCCAGAAAGATAAAAGAAATGCTTTTAGCGTTGAAAATTGAACAAGTCCGTTCAAAAGAAGAAATAATGGAGATGTATCTTACTATTGTACCCAGCGGAAGTAATATTTACGGTGTTACACGAGCATCTAAATTTTATTTTGGCAAAGACCCTGGTCAACTTACTCTAGCTGAGATGGCTGTACTTGCATCAATTCCACAAAATCCTTCAATATTATCTCCCACGAAATCAACAAATCCAGAAATCTCTAAAGATTTATTAGAGGCCCGTAAAAGTTATGTATTAAACCAAATAGAATCGAATCTCAGCTTTATTAACAGTCATCTTACAGAAATTTATGGCCCAGAAACCGAACTCTTCACACAAGAAATGATTGAAAATGCAAGAAAAGAAGAAATTGTTTATCAGGATCCATCTTTTCGAATAAATGCTCCACATTTTGTTTTTTATGCACTCGAAAAACTTCAAAAAAATGGCTATAACGATGGAGAGCCATTAACACTTGAACAAATTGAAACAGAGGGTTTAAGAATACACACAACATTAGATTTGGAATATCAGAAAATTGCAGAATCGCAGGTGAAAAAAGCTGTAGCAACTTATGGTAAACAATTCGGTGCAGATAATGCTGCCATGGTTGTAATGAACCCTAAAAATGGAGATGTATTAGCCATGGTAGGATCTTATGACTATTTCGGCAAAGCGAGTCCTGAGGGTTGCCTGATTGGATTGAATTGTAGATATGAACCACAAGTAAACGTACC
>JAGQLL010000045.1:4301-9735 GCA_020429395.1 Candidatus Dojkabacteria bacterium
CGCGGGATTATGACGCCAGAAGCACTTGTTTATGATGCGCCAATCTCCATAGGTAAATACACACCCAAGAACTACGATGGACAATTTTCAGGACTTCATTCATATCGCTATATGTTGGTTCAGTCTAGAAATATCCCTGCGATAATCCTACTTGAGAAAATTGGTTATACCAACTTGATAGAACAGATGAAAACTTGGGGTTACACTACTATGAACAATCCAAACGGATACGGATTGTCATTAGCGGTAGGAGGAGGTGAAGTAAAATTAATTGAACATGCTCAAGGTTATGGAGTTTTTGCAAATAATGGGAATTTCACCCAACATGAAGTTATAAGTAAAATTGTAGACAGGAATGGCAAAGTGCTCTATGAACATAAACCAAAGTCAACACAAGTAGCAGACCCGCGAGGAATATACCTCGTAAACGATATTCTTAATGGCAAAAATGGAGGTCCAGGAGTTTCTTTCGATGGTCGTGATATGGCTGGTAAGACAGGAACCTCCGAAGATCAAACAGAAACATTGTTTATTGCCTATTCTCCCGAAATTGTTGTGGCTGGAATGCTCATTAATAATGATAATACACCTATGAGATATGGGGCAACCGGGCAGACATCTGTACGGCCATGGGTGGGAGAATATCTTCAATTAACATCCTCGAAATACCCTCCAACAGACTTTACATTACCATCTGGAATAGAATTCCGAAGTGATGGTAATTTGTATATTCAAGGTATAAGCCCTGAGTTAACGAGAGCCGATACAAACTATCCATATTATACCCAGAGAAACTTTAGACCATATCCATCTTTTCGTTAGGTTACCTCAGATTAATTGTCTGCTATAATGACATGTTTTATTTGATTATCCAGCTTAATGTCCAACGATTATAAAATAAATATAGTTCACAGAGATGAATATGGCAGACCTAGTGGAATTGTTGCTTTAAATAAACCGAAAGATATAACCTCCCACGATTTGGTTAATGCACTCAGGAATAAATTGAATACAAAGAAGGTTGGTCATGCAGGTGCACTAGATGTTTTCGCTGATGGTGTAATGATATATCTAATCGGAAAAGCAACAAAATTATCTGATAAATTAATGCATTTAGACAAAGAGTACACCACACAAATTATTTTTGGAGTTGCAACTAGCACACAAGATCCTGAAGGAGAAATAACAGAAGTAAAAACCGGGTATGACCTTAATGACATGGGTGATATCAATTCAGTCCTTTTAAGTTTTAGAGGCGAATATGATCAATACGTATCACTTTACAGCTCTGTTAAGGTTGATGGAAAAAAACTAAGAGTCATAATGAGAGATAACAACTATGATAAACATATCGAGATTGATGATAATAATCGAAAGAATATCGTATTTACACCTAAAGCCGAATCTAAGAACCTAAAACAATTCACTCTAAAATTGCCTTCAAAAAAGGTCAAGATTTTTGATATTGAATTACTTGAAAAAGGTGAAATAGGTGTAACCGAAATGGGAGAATTCAAGAAAAAATTAGCCAGCTTCCCTAAATCTCAGAAATTTCCATACATCAAGATAAGAGTTAATAGTTCTAAAGGAACATATATTAGACAACTTGCCGAGGATATAGGTGAAAAATTTAATATGCCTGCTATGCTTATCAACTTAACAAGAACAAGGGTAGGCAACACCACTTTAAATGACTGTATAACACTTGAAGAAGTTAACTAATTTGTCAATTCGACATAATCCTCAACTTGGTAATATATTGGCTTTTTAAGTATTTCGTAAATCGATTTTTCCTCAGAGAAAGAATATATTGATTTCACTTGTGGTTCATCTATTAATACTTTTTTGTATTCATCAGATATTGGAGGATTATCCTCTATAAAAATTTCATCGTTGAGAGAAACAATTTGATCTTTTGTAACTTTGTCATAGGTGAACGAATCTATCAATTTATTCTGAGGATCATACAAATCAATTCTATCGCCATCATTATTAAGAGATATTGTGCTGGGAAATACTTTCTTTTTCTCACCCGAGTTTAATATCAATTCTGTTAATTTATACACTTTGTTACTTTCATCTCTCATAAACCAACCAGTTAAATTTATTTCAGCACTCGTTTTATTTGTTAATTCAACCCATTCATTACCTTCACTAGGAAACGGTGAAACGGCAGAAATAATTAAATCTTGATAATTATGAGTAGTGTAATAAATAATAGTAGGATATGGTGTGTTTGTAGGGGCAGTAAAAGCTTCACAGGATGTGTTTTCCAATCCCATAGTATGTGAAGTACTGTGAATTTCAATATCCGAGCAAGCACCACTTAATAGTTCAAAACTTCTTCCTTCTATTGATTGGGCATAATTAAACTTTTGTTCAACAGATGTTTCGGTTTCAATAAGCGTCAAAGTAGCTCCTGAATTGACTAAATTGAAAGTGAAATCAATCTTACGGTTTGTAGAAGAAATAGCGTTCATGTCTCGGGTTAAAAGCACGATCTCATTAGAATTAACATCGAAATCTGGCAATGCTAAATCATTTAATTTCCAGCTTTTAAGATTCACAACTTCAGTAGATATATTCTTTAGTTCAATCCATTCCAGTTTAGTGTCATCTCCAAGTGGGTTGGGCATAACTTCATTAATTAATATTTTGTGTTCAGATTCTGTTGCAAAAGCAATACTAGTCAACCAAACAAATGTTATTGAAATAATTAGAAAGTAGAACAAGATTTTCATAATTATTAAACTCTATTAACAGAGTTTATTTATTTTTTCTGGAGAAATCCTGGAAATATTTATCTTTGGAGAAATTTAAGTATTTAATTCTGAATTAGCTATAGTTTTCAGATTACCCGAATATAAATTTAGGCAACTCAATATGATCAATGAAATATTTGTTTAGTTTTACTATTCAGCTAGATGAAGGTAGAAAGAATATTTACCTTGGTTACAATTATCTTTCGTTTCACAGATCTTTCTCCAGAAACCTTGACTCGTACTTCCTCCCTTGTATAACCAACCATCATGAGCTGCATATATGTAAGCATGAACGTTTGCTGTTGAGGAGATGTCGATTGCATCATGCCATCTCTCCCATCTCCAACCATATGCAGATGTGTAATTAAAAGGGTTTTTGAGTGGCCACTCCATAGAACCATCACCTCCACAACCGCTTACTACACCTGGGATAAGCAAACTACATGGATTGACAGATGAGCCGTTTACTTTTGTACCAAAATGAAGATGTGCACCTGCAGGACCAGATGGGATAACATATCCGGTGTAACCTTGACGTCCTATTATTGTTCCTTGTTTGACGTAAGAACCATTTCCAAGATTTTTCGTAGTATTGAAAAGCTCTTGCTCGATTTTATACTGCATCGCTAAAGTTTTTTGCTCTTCTTCCGAGAGTTCAGACAATGTTCTCGAATTAGTTGCGACTTTGGCAATACTTTGTTGCCTTTTTGAACTATAAATACTTCTGGTTGAGTTCAAATCAGCCTCATCTCTTTCTAATGCTAATAGTTCTTCATTTAATTGAACTTCATCTCTTAATACTTTGATTTTATCTTCTTCTAAACTCACTTTTTTGTCTTCCAAATTTACTCGTTTTTCTTTCAGGTCAGCTACAAGCGAGTTTGTAGTGTCTTGTATAGTGTTATGGTAGAGATTATATTTTATAACGTCTGATTGACCTTTCGGGGTTACAATCATGTTTAATTCTGAGAAAGTTTTCTGAGAAAGATACATATCTACAAGTCGGGTATTTGTTTCGTCTTCCAAACCTAGTAACTCAGTTTCTGAGATTTCAATTTCCTTCTCTGTTTCTTCAAGCTTTTTAGTAAGAATGTCAATTTCAAGTTCTAATTCCTTTATAACAAGGCGTTTCTCATCGATTTTGTTTGATAAAAGATCAATTTTGTTTTTTAAATTTACAAGTTCTTGTTCATATGTGTTTTGAAGGGATTTTTCATTGTTAATGTCTTGCTCAAGATTCTTTTTTGTATTTCTAATTTCTTCAAGTTCTTTTTTCACTTGATTCAATTCTTCTTCCAGAGAAAGACCTTCCGCAACTTGAGGAATATTTATACTTATTAATGAAAAGGAGAGAATTATTATTGAGAATAATTTAAAGAGAGCAATAAATTTTGTCTTATTTGGCAGTATTCTCATGATACAAACCAGTATAGCATAAATTTAATTTATGTATCTACGTATTGCCACGATACTGTTAAAAGCCCCTATTAGAGAGCCTAGAACAGCTACTATTACTACTCCAAATACTACATCTAGTAAATCAACACTAGGCCATTTTAGACCTCCTAATAAATTGTATACAAAAGTTACGGCATTGCTATTTCTTTCAACAACTAGGACATAATAACCTATCAAAGAGAGAGAAAGTGTTGAGATCAGAGCTCCAATTAATCCATAAATCATTCCCTCTAAAATAAATGGCAATCTGATAAACCATAAACTTCCCCCCACCAATTGCATAATGCCAATTTCTTCAGAACGTATAAATGTTCTAAATTCTACTGTGAGAAGAGTAAAGAAGAAAATTACTAGTAATAATAATCCCATCAATACACCTCCTCCCAATCTAATCCAATAAAAAAGAGTTCTTATAGTATCAATTGTTTCTTTACTAAATCGAATTGCAAATATGCTTTCATTTGTTTCTTGTTCTTGAGTAACTAGATTTATAATATTTTCTGCGTCGGAAATGGAATAGAGTCTAATACCTAAACTTGCAGGCAGAACATCTGATCTTATTGTTTCTGCAATATCCGGGTTAACTCTTTCCTGAACATCTTTAAACTCTTCTAGGGCTTGAGTCTCATTAGTGTATTCAATAGTGGCAACTTCGGGTAAATTTTGCCACTCGTTTTGTTTCGTGATAATTTCTTCTTCAGTGGTTCCGGATTTAAAAAACACATAAATGTGTGGTTTATTCTCAATTGAATTTAAAAAAAGATTTGAGGTGAAAGCAATAATTGTAAAAATTGATGAAATGAAAAAAGCCAAAGTCATGACGAAAACAGAAGCAATAGCTAACCATCCACTTCTTTTGATTTGTTTAGTTGTGTTTTTAAAAGCCCTTTTGAATGATGACATTTATAAATTGTTAACAAATGTAGTAATTACTTTTGCGATACGTTTAATTTCACTATCATTCAATCCTTTTATCTCGCTCACTTTTCCAATTCCACTTTCCATAATATCTGCCAATGTCTCGTAACCTTCTGAAAGTAGTAACTTTTTTACTTTAGCGCTGAATTTAATTTCTGAAATTTCAATCTTTTTTGCTTTTGAGAGAAGTTCTTTTTCATCTAAGTCTTTTTTTGGTGTTTTTTTCTTCTTTGGTGCAGGTTTCTTTTCCTCTTTTTCTACTTCTTCAGGTTTTGTTTCGGGTTCTTTTTCTTCGG
>JAGQLL010000046.1:0-11138 GCA_020429395.1 Candidatus Dojkabacteria bacterium
CCAATTAATTCGGACATAATATTGAGATTTTCAATTATTTTGGGTCTGATTCCACTCACAGTCGATATCCTCCGTTCTATTATGAATAAAAGGTTTGGGGTCGATCTGATAGCATTGGTAAGTATTTCGGGAAGTCTATTATTAGGAGAGTACCTGGCAGGAGCAGTTGTTTTATTAATGCTTTCCGGAGGTGAATATCTTGAAGGCTATGCATTAAGACGATCAAAAAAAGAACTACATAATCTTTTATCTCTCGCACCTAGATTTGCGCATTTAAGAAATAATGGAGTAATAAATAAAATTGATATTGAAAAAGTCAAAATTGATGACGAAATTATTGTTAAGCCGGGAGAAATTGTTCCAGTAGATGGGATTATTTTAGAAGGAATCTCAAGTTTTGATGAATCTACAATAACTGGTGAAGCGATTCCGGTTCAGAAAACAGTTCACGACTGGGTTTATAGTGGTGTTGTTAATAAAGAGTCAGCAATTGTAGTAAAAGTGATGAAGACATCCCAGAACAGTAAATATCAACAAATTGTTAAATTGGTTGAACAAGCAGAAAATGATCGAGCTCCATTTGTACGGTTGGCAGATAGATATAGTGTTTGGTTTACAGTTCTTGCTTTTACTCTTGCTGGAACTGCATGGTTGATATCAAACGATCCTATTAGAGCCCTCACAGTTCTTGTTGTCGCAACTCCATGTCCTTTGATTCTCGCAACTCCGATTGCATTCGCTTCCGGAGTGAGTAAGGGAGCGGGAAAAGGTGTAATAATTAAATCTGGCGCAACTATTGAACAACTCGCTCGTAGTAAAACTTTTGTCTTTGATAAAACAGGTACATTGACTATGGGTAGACCCCAAATTGTTGATGTTGTGAACTTCACAAAGAATATCCAAACAGATGAGCTTATTAAGATTTCTGCATCATTAGAACAATACTCTGAACATGTTCTTTCTAAAGGGTTTCTCGATTATGCTAAAAGTAAAAAACTACATTTAGTAAATCCTTTAGACCTAAAAGAAACTTTCGGTAAAGGTATATCAGGAATAGTTGACGGAGGCATTTACAAACTCGGAAAACAAAATTATGTGCTGAATGATTTTCATAAAAAATATGCAGATGAATTTAAAAGTGCTAATTCCCAAGCAACCTCAGAAGGAAATATTTTAGTCTATTTAGCTGATGTCAAAAAGCAAGAAATATTAGCTAGTTTTAAATTAAGTGATAAGCCTAGAAAAAATATACTTAGAGAAATTAAGATATTAAGAGATTTAGGAATTGAGAAATTGGTAATGCTTACCGGGGATAAAGAATCAATTGCTAAGGAATATTCCGAAATGTTTTCAATTCCAGATTATTTCGCAGAAATTTCACCTGAAGAGAAAATGGCAAAAATAGAAGAATTAAAAAAGAATTCTAAAGATCCCGTTGTAATGATTGGTGATGGCATTAACGACTCCCCCGCTCTTGCGAAAGCTGATATTGGAATTGCCTTTGGTGTACTCGGAACCAATGCTACAACCGACGCTGGTGATATTGTAATTACTTCAGGGAATTTCGATCGAGTGTCATATACTTATTCATTAAGTAAAAAAGTTCTAGAGATTGCTAAACAAGGAATTTTTATTGGAATGGGATTAAGCACATTGTTGATGTTTTTTGGTGCATTTGGGCTTTTTGTTCCCGCAATTGGCGCACTTCTACAAGAGGTTATAGATTTCATAGTCATTATAAACTCACTTAGAGTTAAGGTCAGGTTGAAATAAAAAAAAGACCTTCAAAATGAAGGTCTTTTTGAGTATTTAGAATGACTTAGTTTCTGTCTCCGAAATCTCGTCTTGGTCTTTCTTCTCTTGGTCTGGCAACATTAACGAAGATTTCTCTTCCATCAACTTCTTTACCATTTAGAGCTTCCATTGCTTTGGCAGCATCTTCTTCATTTTTGAATGTGATAAATGCGAAACCTTTTGCTTGTGGTTTGTATGATTCGGTTACTTCACCATACTCTGAAAACAACGCGACTAATGTCTCGATTGTTGTTGCGTAAGCTACATTGCCTACGAATAGTTTGTTTTGTTCCATTTGTGGAATAAAAAATAAAAAAATAAACTTAATTTAAACTTACTTAGAAATCTTGGGGAAACCTTAATAACTAATCAGAATAAATTAACGTCTACATTATATCAGTTCTGAAAAATTTTGACACTATCTCTAGATTAGGCGGTACATCTATTAAAGATTTTTTAATAACAAGCTTGTCTATGTTATTATTCAATAATTACTTCTTAATATTTTTTCATGAAAAGTTTTATGAACTTCGTAAGAGAACAAGGGGTTGTTGGACTTGCAGTTGGTATTATTTTAGGAACAGCTGTGACTCAATTGGTTACATCGCTGGTACAAGATATCGTGAATCCTGTTCTAGGAATCTTGTTGGGCAAAGCACAAGGATTGACTACCCTATCTTTTACGATTCTTGATGCAGAAATTCGTGTAGGAAATTTTGTCGCACACTTGATTGACTTCATTGTCCTAGCAGCAATTGTTTACTTCGGTGTTAAAAAACTTGGTCTTGATAAACTTGATAAGAAAAAAGAAGCAGCATTGAAAGAAGAAGTTCGCAAAGAAGAAAAAGCAAAAAAGGATAAAAAAAAGAAGAAAAAATAATTATTAAAAAATTAATATGCATCTGCCTGATTGTATTTTTTGTCAAATTGCCAAAGGTGATGCTCCCAGCTATAAAATCTGGGAGAATGATTACTATATGGCTTTTTTAAATATTTTTCCAAACACAAAGGGTGCTTCGCTAGTCATCCCAAAGCAACACTACGATAGTTACTTCGCAGAAATTCCCGAGGATGTCCTCGAGGAACTTATGGAGGCTAGTCAAAAAGTTGCAAAGTTGCTTGATGAAAAACTTGAAGATGTAGGACGTACTGGTTTAATCTTTGAGGGTTTCGGTGTGAATCATATACATGCCAAATTATTCCCTATGCATGGAACTAAGCTAGATGAATGGAAAAATATTGAATCTGATATTGATGATTATTACGAGACATATCCAGGATTTCTATCATCACATAGTGCAAGAAGAGCATCAGACGATGAACTCAAGAAAGTTGCTGAACAAATAACTAGTTAACTTTTTAATAAAATAGAAATGTTAAAAGAAGGTGATTTAGCCCCATTGGATATCGAGGTTTTAGATGCAAATGAAAACACCACAAAATTACAAGATTTTTTAGGACACAAAATAATTTTGTATTTTTATCCGAAAGATAATACTCCTGGTTGTACTCAAGAAGCTTGTGATTTTAGAGATTTTAATCCTGAATTTGAAAAGTTGGGAGCAAAATTAATTGGAGTTAGTGCAGACAGCGTAGAATCTCATACGAAATTCGCTGACAAACATGAATTACCATTTGATTTGTGGAGTGATACTGAACATACATTGAGCGATGCATTTGGTGCTTGGGGGAAGAAATCTTTGTTCGGGAAAATTAGATTAGGACTCACAAGGTCTACATTTATAATTGATGAAAATGGGAAAATTATAAAAGTTTGGCCGAAAGTGAGTGTGAACGGTCATACAGAGGAAGTATTACGTTTCTTAAATGATTACAAACAAAATGAATAATTCTCCATGGCAAACAACAAAATCTGACATTGTTTATGCAAATAAATGGATGAAATTTGTCAAAAACGAAGTCATTCATCCAAACGGAGCCAAAGGAGAATATACCTATTTAGATGCAATTCCCGGAGTTGTGATTCTTGCTCAAGAGGAAAACTCCATATATCTCATCAGAGAGTTCAAGTATCCTATCAATAAATGGATTTGGAATTTGTTTACTGGTGGTGTAAATAAAGGCCAAGAACCACTAGACGTGGCGAAAAACGAGTTGAAAGAGGAAGGTAATATTATAGCGAATAAATGGGTTGAGTTAGGTCACTTCTATACAGCACCCGGAATTGAGGTTACAGATAATTATGTATTCCTCGCAACAGGTTTAGTGGTAGGAGAATTTCATAAGGGTGGTCAAGGAGATGAAGCCATTGACCAAATTCAGAAAATTAAATATGAAGAAATCAATTTAATGATAAAAAATGGTGAAATTGAAAATGGTCTATCCTTGGCAGCTTTAATGATGTTTTTCAATTATATTAAGAGTGATTAATATATCCCTCTTCTCGATTTATTGTATAATCAAATAAATCCTAGAAAACCGATGTTAGAGATTCATCCCCGAAGAATTCGCAAATTAAATAATCACGAATATAAAAGTGGTCCAATTATATATTGGATGACAAGAGAACAACGTGTCCATGATAATTGGGGTCTGCTAGTCGCACAAGCCAGTGCGATAAAACACAAACAGCCACTAGTCGTATTATTTTGTTTGCAGGATGATTTTCTTGGAGCGACTTTAAGACAATTCGACTTTATGTTAAGCGGTTTGGAGCAGGTTTCAGTTGAATTAAAAAGATTTAACATTCCTTTCGTGTTAAAGAAAGGAAAACCTGAGGACATTATTCCAAGCTTAGTCAGAAAGATAAAAGCAGGCGGTATTATATCAGATTTTTCCCCACTAAAAGTTTCAAAAGATTGGCATGAAAAACTTCTAAAAGAAATAAAAATTCCTCTTTGGCAAGTTGACTCACACAATATAGTTCCGGTTTGGGTTGCTTCGGATAAACAAGAATATGCGGCGAGGACGATCAGACCAAAAATCAATACCAAGCTGAGTGAATATTTAACCGAATTTCCAAAAATTTCTAAACATCCCTACTCTATTGACTCTTCAAATGGTTTTTCCTCAGAAAAATTATTAAATGAGTTATCTATAGACAAGAATGTAGGAAAAGCTAACTGGATTAAATCAGGAGAAAGGAATGCTTTGGTAGAAATGGAGGGTTTTATAGACAAAAATTTAAAATATTACTCTGATATGAAGAATGATCCGACAAAAGAAGCGTTATCGAATCTTTCTCCTTATTTACATTTCGGACAAATTTCATCACAGCGTATCGCTTTAGAAGTAAATTCTTCACCTTTGCATGATGATGCGGAAGTGTTTTTAGAAGAATTGATAATTAGAAAAGAACTTGCCGATAATTACTGTAATTATAACGAAAATTATGATAATTTTGCTGGGTTTCCTAACTGGGCGCAAAAAACGCTAAACGATCGTAGACTCGATAAACGGGAGTTTTTATATACTCAAGACCAACTTGAAAATGCCGAGACTCATGATGAAATTTGGAATGCTGGACAAATAGAAATGGTCACAACCGGAAAGATGCATGGATATATTCGTATGTACTGGGCGAAAAAGATACTTGAATGGACGCAGTCCCCCGAAGAAGCTCAAGAAATCGCAATTTATCTTAATGACAAATATGAACTTGACGGGAGGGATCCAAATGGATATGTCGGCATCGCCTGGTCTATTGGTGGCTTACATGATAGGCCATGGTTTCCTAGAAATGTATTTGGAGCTGTTCGTTATATGAGTAGTAATGGAATAGAGAAAAAATTCCCAATTCAGGAATATATTTCTAAATATCTTCAATGAGATTTATTTGGTTGAGGTTTTCTCGGAAAGTTTATAGTTTTCTATGACAGACCCTTGTCTAAGCTTTTTATAGGTTTTCATAGAAATTTTTAGATTCTCGATTTTGCCTGTTACTACATTTTCCAATTTCACTTTTCTAAGATTAGGTTTCCATTGTCTAAGTGTAGTTTGAGCACGAAAAGACCAAGCTCCTCCTCCTCCTGAAGAACCACGTCTATGCTTTCGGTGTCCACCGAACATTGAACCTTTTCCTGTAAGTGCGTCTCTATTTGCCATGTTATTATTGAAAAACTGTATGATTATAACAATCAATCGGTAAAATAGGCAAATTTTCCCATATAAATAGTTTTTATTTGTTGTATTAACTGTGATTTAATATTATTAATGACGTTTCAAGACTGTGAGATAAAAGTATTTTAGTTTTTAAATTTTGGGAAAACAGCGTATGGTCACTCCCTCACTACGTGAGAGAATGATACGAGGAGACAGTTATCGAATAATTCCATTTTGGATAAAATCAGCGGGTGCTGTCAGGTCGTAAGACAACCTTAAGTAAGTAACAAGATAATTAATTTATCGAAAAAAGCTTACGAGTCTATTATCTCCGACATTTTTATAATTTTTTAGTAATACAATTATGTGTGGTATTTTTGGATACGTTGGCAATAGAAATGCTGGAAATATGATAGTTTCAGGATTAAAGAGGTTGGAATATCGAGGGTATGATTCTTGGGGAGTTGCTGTGGTGACAAAAGATAAACTCAATAGTAGTAAAATTGATGTTATGAAGAAAGTTGGCGCGATTGGTGACCTGGAGGATATTAAAGATTTCCCTGAGTCTAATATCGGTGTTGGTCATACAAGATGGGCAACTCATGGAGGTGTTAACTATGTGAATGCGCATCCACACTACGCAAGTGATAAAAGTTTTGTACTAGCTCAAAATGGAATTGTAGAAAATTATCAAGAATTAAAAGAAGAGCTGAAAAAACTTGGTTATAAATTTGAGACAGAGACTGATACCGAAATTATAGTCCACTTGATTGAAGAAAAACTTAAAACTACTCAGAAATTTAAAGAAGCCGTTCGACTGGCTTTTCTCGAATTAAAAGGAAGAAATACAATTATTGCACTTTCCACGGTAGATCATAGAATCGTCGCAGTCAGAAATGGCTCTCCATTAGTCGTTGGTGTTGGAGATGACGAATATTTTTTTGCATCTGATACCCTATCCTTCTTGGACAAAACTAACAAGGCAATATTCATAAATGATAGAGAAATGATTGAATACAAAGAAGGAAAAATTAAATTGTTTAATGTGGAAACTTCAGAAGAAATAGATTTCAAAGTTAAAACTCTTGATGAGAAACAAACAGAAATCTCAAAAGAAGGGTTTGATCATTACATGATTAAAGAAATAGTTGAGCAAAAACACACTATAAAAGAAGCAAGTGTTTATTCTGAAGAAGAATTAAAACCGTTGGTAGATCAAATAAAAAAGTCGAAGACTGTTTATACCGTTGGGGCTGGTACTGCATATTTCGCGGCTAGTCAAACAGCATTTTTCTTAAGGAAAATCTCTGGTGTTAAAGCTGTTGAGCTCAAGGCCTATGAAATGGATAGTTACAAGAATTTATTTACAAAAGATGATTTAGTTATAGCGTTTAGCCAAAGTGGGGAAACAGCAGATACAATAGAAGCACTTGAGCTGGCAAAATCTAAAGGTGCGAAAATTGCAAGTTTGGTGAATATGGTCGGTTCGACTACTAGTCGTATGTCTGATTTTTCATATTTTTGTAGATCGGGACCTGAAATTTGCGTAGCTTCTACAAAAGCATTTACAGCAAAACAAGCATGGGGACTTTTACTTGCGGGTAGTATTGTCGGGAAACATTCTCAAATGCAGAAGAAAATCCATAGTTCGGCAAATAAATTAGAAGGATATTTCACTGATGAGCTATTTGCACAAATTAAAACACTCTCGAAAAAACTAGTAGAAAAAGAGCATTTCTTTGTTCTTGGTAGAGGTCAAAATTTTAATATTGCTCTTGAGGCAGCACTTAAAGTTAAAGAAATTACTTATAAGCATTTTGAAGGTTTTGCAGCGGGAGAATTAAAACATGGAGTTATAGCTTTGGTTGATAAAGGTACACCGGTTTTTATCATTAGTTCTGACGATGAAGACTTGGAGAATATGTTATCAGCATCAGCTCAAGTAAAAGCAAGGGGGGCTTGGGTGATTGGGGTTGGACAATCAAACAATGATTTGTTCGACGATTTTATCCCGACGATTCAGTCTGAAGGGATTGATGCTTTAACGAATGTAATTCCATTTCAATTAATATCATATTTTATGGCTTTGGAATTAGGAAATGATCCAGACAAACCGAGAAATCTTGCCAAGAGTGTTACGGTAAAGTAGTATTATCATTAATTCGATTATTTATTATTGTGTAATTAATGCCAAAAGAGAAAAAAATATTTAGAGAAACGGATGGTGTTAGAGGTAAGGCGAATTATTACCCACTTGATGTTGAAACCGTCCTGAAATTTGGAAAAGCATTGGCAGAATATACGAAAAAGACAACAGAGAAAAATCCAAACAGAGCATATAAAGTAATTATAGGGAAAGATACTCGAAGATCAGGATATATGATTGAACAAGCTTTAACAGCAGGATTTTTGAGTCGTGGTGTAGATGTTATGACGATCGGACCAGCCCCTACTCCTGCTATTTCACATCTTGTCCAGAGTTTTGCTTTGGATATGGGTGTTATGATAACTGCATCGCATAATCCTTATCATGATAATGGTATAAAAGTGTTTCATTCAAATGGAAGAAAATTTACTGATGAAGAGGAGTTGGAAATTGAAGACTTATTCTTCAATTTTGACTTTGAAGGGTCAGATGAAATAGGTCGTGCAAAGAGAATTGAAGATGTTTCTGGAAGGTATATTGAATTTATCAAGTCGATTCCAGGAAACATGTCTTTAAAAGGATTTAAGATTGTGGTTGATTGTGCAAATGGTGCAACTTACAAAGTATCTCCCACGGTTTTTAGGGAATTAGGTGCAAAAGTGATTGAAGTGGCAGTTGATCCAGACGGTTACAATATCAACAAAGATTGTGGTGCTCTTCATCCTGAAAATCTAAAGGAAATTGTATTAAGTGAAAAAGCGGATTTAGGCATAGCAATCGATGGTGACGGTGATAGGGTTATTATGGTTGATGAAAAAGGTAACGTTATAGATGGGGATTATATTATGGCAATGGTGGCAAAATACTTAAAAGAAACAGGAGATTTAGCAAAAAATACCATAGTTGTTACAGAATACAGCAACCAAGCTCTAATAAATCATTTGGTAGAAAATGGTATCGAAATTGTTAAAGTACCTAATGGAGATAGAGCTGTAGCTTGGAAATGTGAAGAACTAGGATTGAACTTTGGAGGTGAACAAACAGGACATTTTCTCTTTACTGACTATAGTGAAGTAGGGGATGGCACATTAGCGTCCTTACTTGTTATGAGGATTTTAATTGAGAAAAAGAAAACATTATCTGAGTTGGCGTATGTTTTTGAGAAATATCCTCAGAAGGTTTTCAATGTTGAAATATCAAAGAAAGTTCCTTTAGAGGAATTGGCTGAATTCCAAGATGCTGTCAAAAAATGGGAAAGTAATTTTGATGGAAAAGGGAGGATTTATTCTCGATATTCGGGAACAGAGAATCTATTAAGAATTATGATTGAAGCCGAAAATAAAGAATTAATTGATCAAGCTGGTACTGAATTGTCGTATTTAGTTAAAAATCTATTATCTTAATATTTATGGATCAATTATTTAACAAGATTGAAACAGTTGAGTTTATTCAAGTATATTTCGAAAAGACAGATTGGTATATGCTTAACCGAGATTTAAAGAACATCTTGAATGAAAATTTATCAGACAATAAACAAGAACTTGAAAATATTGTAATAACGGGAAAAGTCCATATCGGAAGTAATTGCCAGATCGGACCGTTTACTTTCATAGAAGGACCTGTATTCATAGGTGATAATGTTGAAATTGGTCCAGGAGTTCATATTCGACCAGGATCAGTGATTTCTGATAACTGTGTTGTTGGACATGCGTCTGAAGTAAAAAATAGCTTAATGATGTCGGGCTCAAAAACAGCAAATCATAATTTAGTCGCGGATAGCATAATGGGAGTCAAGGCTAGAATTGGAGGGCATTCAGAGACCGCCAATAGACGGTTTGATCAGCAGCCAATCACATGGAATTTTAAAAAAGGTGAAGTAGAAACTGGTATAGACAAACTCGGAGCAATCATTGGAGAAGAAGCAAGAGTTGGCGGTGATGTTATGTTAAGTCCAGGTACCGTAGTAGGAATGAAAACTTTCATAAGCTCAGGAATTTCTGTTGGAGGTTATATTCCTGCTCATAAATTTGTAAAAGTAAAAACTGAAATTATTACAACGGATAATAAATTCGAGGGAGAATTACATAATAAAAGTAAACTATTTGGATAAATTATGAAAATAAAAAAAGCAGTAATAACAGCGGCAGGATATGGGACAAGATTTTTTCCGCTGACAAAAACAATTCAAAAAGAGATGCTCCCAATATTAGATCGTCCCATTATTGATTATGTTGTTAATGATTGCTTGATGGCAGGTGTTGAAGAAATCATTTTTATAGTCAAAGAAAATGATACACAGCTCCAACATTTTTATAGTGAATCGCTACAGGTGAAAGCGTATTTGGAAAGAATGGGCAAAATGGATAAATACCCTGAATTAGAAAAATTGCATCAAAAAGCGAAATTCACTTTCGTTACACAGAAGTCCACAGAAGCGTATGGAACATCTATACCTTTAAAACTAGTAAAAGATAATGTTAAGGATGAAGATGCGTTCATTATGTTTATGGGTGATGACTATATTTATAATCCAGATGGTTCTAGTGAAACAGTAAAAATGATTAAGCATTTTGAAGATTCTGGCGCTCAAGCCTTGGGGACTTTTATCAAAAGACCAAAAGAATTATTACATAAATATGGGGTTGCAAGAGTTCGTAATGAAAATAATTTCCAGTTTTTAATCGATATCATTGAGAAACCAAACGAAGGGGAAGCCCCTTCTGATTTGGTTAACATTAGTAAATATATTTTCACACCTGATATTTATGATTCTTTAGATGCACAAATAATAAACCCTATACAAAATGAATGGTTAATAACTGACACCTTAACGATTTTTGCCGAAGATCATGATGTAGTTGTGTTTCCTACACAAGGAGAATACCTTGATGGAGGATATCTAGAAGGTTGGTTAAAAGCGAATTTATTACTTGCCTCAACAGATACGCAACTGCTTAATAATTTAAAAGAATACATAAATAGCCTCTGAATTTTTAGGTTTTTTTGTTCTTCATTATTTTTGCCTCATTTGTTTTGAATTGCTATATTGTAATATTCAAATTAAATGAATATGAAAAATATAAATGAACTTATAGTGGCGAAATCCCTACTTTATGGAGGTGTTTTTTTACTATCG
>JAGQLL010000046.1:11295-11906 GCA_020429395.1 Candidatus Dojkabacteria bacterium
CCTTGGAGGGTAACAAATCCAAACGCATCAAGAGAAGAAGCAAAGGCATTTCTACCTAACCCTATCCTCCCTTTTAGTTCTTTAACATACGATCAAGAACCCTTTACTATAAGTCAAGAAGATTTAAATGATGACGTGGAGAAAATTGATGTAATAATCGATAGATGGGGTGGACATAAGGGTACGAAAGACGAAAAGTTCAGGATAAATGGAAATTCTTGGTATAACATCCCTGATGTCCCTACTCTCCCAAGTACTGAAACACATGATTACTATCATCATGATAATCCACGCATAGTGATCAACAAATCAGACCTTACCACAGGCTCAAACACTATAGAAGGAACTACTGGACATACTTCACCCTCAGGATGGGGTCAGTGGGGATGGACATCTGTATTGATAAGGATTTATTATAAAGAAAATACGAGAGATGTAGCTAAAGGAACAGTCGTTATTCCTACTAGTTTCGGAGAAAATCCCGAAGTGAAATTAAATATCCAGGCTGGGGGTAATGTTACTCCAGCGAAAGTTGATTATATTGGATATTTTGAGGGTGTCGATGAGGACGGAGATGGTTATACAACTGATTGGCATGAAGGATATTTCTC
>JAGQLL010000047.1 GCA_020429395.1 Candidatus Dojkabacteria bacterium
ACAGCTACTAGTATTCCTACAACACCTACTATAACTCCCACAGTTTCTATAATTGCGGGAAATATTTGTGGAAAGGCTGATGTAAATGGGGATGGTGTATTTACTATCTACGATTTTTCAGAATTCGCAAAAGCATATGGACAAGGGTCAAATACATGTGAAGATGCACTTGTAGAATACGGTATATGCGGAGGAAGAGATGTTAATAAAGATGGTAAATTAAATATTGCTGATTTTGGCGCACAGGGTATTGGTTTCGCACAGAGATATTATCCAAAAGAAAGTTGTAGCTTATAAATATATTTTTTGTTAAATAAACCTTACCTTATGAAAAAGCATCTAAAATTAATATTTTTGGCACTTATATTAATAACACTTCTTCTACTTATAGTTTATTATTTTTCAAGAGATTTAAGTCCTGAAGACAAATCTGCAGATGTTAGTTGGACATTACTTACTAGTAAAAACAATCAACTTCCTGAACCAAAGGGTTCTGAACAGCAAACAGCAAGTTTAATACTAGATATTAATAAAGATGGGCTTAATGACTTTGTCATAGCTTCTCGGAAAGCTCCGAATTCTGTTGTTTGGTACAAAAGAACAGAAAATAATTGGCAACAATATGTTCTTGAAAGCGAGATGATTAATATTGAGGCTGGTGGTGATTACTTTGATATAGATAATGATGGAGATTTAGACATTTCTTTTGCAGGAGACAACTCATCCAACCACATTTATTGGTGGGAAAATCCTTATCCAAATTATTCTGAGAATGTAAATTGGGAAAGACATACGATCAAAACGTCTGGATCAAACAAGCATCATGATCAAGCATTTGGCGATGTAGATGGTGATGGGAAAACAGAACTTGTTTTTTGGAATCAAAAAGGCTCAGCGCCTGGGTTATATGTTGCTGAAATACCTGCAAATCCTAAATCGGTAGACGAATGGGAAATGACAAAAATCTTCAATAGTACTGATAGACACGAAGGTTTGGCAATTGTTGATATAGATTTAGATGGAAAGTTGGATATTGTAGGTGCGGGTTTATGGTTTAAACATACAAATGGCACTGATTATCAAAGAAACGTAATTGATGATTCTCGGGCGTTTACAAGGACTGCTGTGGGGCAACTAAAGAAAGGCGATAGACCAGAGGTAGTTTTAAGTGAAGGAGATGCTACAGGTACTGCTGACAAATATCAATGGAGCGGTTCAGCTTGGGTTAAAACAAAACTATTTGATGTGAAAAATGGCCACTCACTTCAAATACTTGATGTTAATAACGATGGAAATATGGACTTATTCTCAGCTGAAATGCGCCTAAATGGAGCAAATGCGGAATCAAAGGTCCGTATATTATATGGTGATGGTAACGGTAATATGACTGCTAGTATAGTGAAAACGGGACTCGATGTTCACGAAGGTAAAATGGCAGATTTAGATGGTGATGGTGATTTTGATATTCTTGCAAAACCATATAATTTTGAAACACCTAATATTGCAGTGTTATTACAAGAAGGTGGGACATCGGCTCCAACATCAACTCCCGTAGTTGGAGGAGGAGGTTTAGATAGCTGGGAAAGGAAATTGGTTGGTGAAGTTACAGATAGAAATATCCTTGCTGTTACTGCAGTTAATGTAGATGGAGATTCAAAAAAAGATATAGTCACAGGGGATTCATGGTGGAAACAGCCAGCTACTTTAACTGGTAATTGGATTAAAAATGAAATCGCAAATGGGTTTGACAACTTTTTCTATGCAGGCAATTTTGGGGGTGACAATAAGCTAGATCTAATCGGTAGTCGTGCTTCTGCTTCAAGTACAGATGCAAATAGACACAACTCAAGAGATTTGGTCTGGGCAAAATCAGAGAACAACAGTTTTACTTTAATTAATAATATTCAAAGCCCTACTGTAGGTGATTTCCCACAAGGAGTTAAAGAGATTCAAATTGGTTCTGATAATTATTTAGCACTTTCTTGGCATAAACCTGCTACTCACGATATGCAATTTTTAAAAGTATCAGGTGAGTCAGCTAATTGGTCATTGACAACACCAACTGGAATCAAAAGTCAAAACGAAGGACTAGCTATAGGAGATATCGATGGAGATGGAGATGATGATATTTTCCAAGGTACTAAGTGGATAAGAAATAACGGGGCTATAAATTCTTTAACTCAACATGTTGTCGATGATAATTTAGCTGGACTAACTGCTGGGATTCCAGATAGAGTTGTGTTAAAGAATTTCAGAGGAGGGAATTTACTAGATGCGGTTGTCTCCCTAGAGAATGGTAATGAAATTATTTATTACAAAAACCCAGGTGGTCTAGAAAATAATCCCAATCAGACATGGACAAGAACAATTATTTACTCTATAAGTGGAGAGGGTTTTAGTATGGATTCAGGAGATATTGATAATGACGGGGATTTTGATATTGTTTTAGGAGAACATAAAGGAGCAACAAATAATCGAGTTATTATCCTTGAGAATAAAGACAAAACGAAGTCAGATCAATCAAATAACTGGACTGAACACATTGTTGATAGTCAATCAAAAAATATTATTGATCACCATGTGGGGACTCAACTTGTAGATATTGATGATGATGGAGATTTAGATATCATTTCCATTGGTTGGTTTAATAGAAAAGCGTGGCTTTTTGTAAATGGCTCAGATTCGACATCCCCTACTAATACACCTGTAACTCAGGCGACAAACACTCCTACCCCAATCGTATCTACTCCTACAATAACACCTTCAGATCCTCCCGTAAGTGGAACTGTATCACCAAGTGCAACACCTACAATAATTACAGGTAATATATGTGGCAAAGCAGATGTGGATAATAATGGTCAGTTTACAATATTTGACTTCTCCGAATTTGCAAAAACATATGGTAGAGGAACCAATACTTGTGCCGATAAGGATGTCGATTATGGTCCTTGTGGTGGAAGAGATGTTACAAGAGATGGTAAATTAAATATCGCTGATTTCGGAGCTCAGGGAATTGGTTTTGCTCAGCGTTATTATCCAAAAACTAGTTGCGCACTATAAATTTAATTGTTTAGAAAATGAAACAAGCATTACCAATCTTATTGTTTATGCTATTGATCTTCCTCTCGGTAGTAGGATTTGTAACATATTACATTCAAGATAACCTTGCCCCTATTGATAATAAGGCAGCGACCAATTGGTGGAATAACGATTGGAGTTATAGAGTTGCATTTGAAGTTGATGCTGGTAATTATGCAAGAACGAATAAACCAGTCACATTCAATATAAATCTCACAACCACGCTTAACGAAATCGATAAAACTGGGAATGTTGATTCAGATTCATTCAGAGTTGTTGAAATTAACTCAGATGGGGAGGTAATTGATCCAGACGTTCCTTTTCAATTTGATAAATCAAGTAACTATAATCCTGCCACAAATGCTACAGGTGAATTAATCTGGATTGTACAGGGGGATACACCAAAGAATACGAAAAGGAATTATCAATTGTATTTTGATTTTGAAAATAAATCTATTCCGAAAGCGGACATTACTCCTCTTATAACAACCACAGATAACGTAACTCATAAAGATTATTCAAGTATAAAAATAGAAACTGCGACTGGAGAAATGTTTTATCATAAAACTGGTGGTGGATTTGCCACATTTCTGGACAAAGATAATAATGATTGGATAAATTGGAATACTAGTACAGGTGCAAAAGGAGATTTTAGAGGTTTGCCAAACCTAGTTCATCCTAATGATGGAGGATATTTCCACCCAGGTAGAGATTCTGTAGAAACTGAGCTATTATCAACAGGTCCAATTAAAGCTATATTTAAAAGTTTTGTGGGAAATGAGTGGGAAATAATCTGGGAAGTTTATCCAGAATATGCAAATATGAGAGTAACTAAGGCCCCAGATTCTAAAAAGTATTGGTTCTTGTATGAAGGAGTGCCAGGTGGAACACTTGAATTGGCTCAGGATAAACTTACAAAATCGGATGGTACATCAATCCCCGCTTCGCAAGAATGGACAAATGACATACCAGGTGAAGAATGGGTTTATGTTTCAGATGGTTCAATTAATAGATCTCTATTTTTAATTCACCATCAAGATGATGAATTTGTAGATGGCTACGTTGATATGGATGATATGACTGTGTTTGGTTTTGCACGATATAAAAATTCTCGATATTTAACTGGAATAAATAATTCTTTCACGATAGGTTTTGTTGATTCAAAAGATTTTGAACCTGTAAAGAATATTATTTATAGTTCATACAAAGATATTAATGTTGTAAAAGGAATCGTGGAATTTAGTAACAACCAAACTTCAGGCACACCATCACCAACAAATTCGATAACTCCCTCAATAAGCACGATTCCCTCTGTTACTCCAAGTTCAGATGTACTACCACCCACAATTACTCCTACTTCAGATCCTGATGAACCCACAATAACTCCATCTGTCGCTATCAGTCCTACAGTGTCTCCAACTCTCAATAATCCAACAAGTTTTGGCAATGTATGTGGGAAGGCTGATATAAATGGAGATAATAAATTTACTATTGCTGATTTTTCTGAATTCGCTAAATCATATGGAATGGGTACAAATACTTGCGCGGATAAAGATGTGGATTACGGACCTTGTGGTGGAAGAGATGTAAATAAAGATGGGAAACTCAACATTGCTGACTTTGGTGGAGCTGGGATAGGCTTTGCCCAGAGGTATTACCCTAAAACAAGTTGCATATTATAAAATTAAGAAATTTATGAAACAAGCATTACCTATACTTTTATTCATGTTATTGATTTTTCTGTCAGTTATGGGTTTTATTACCTATTACATACAAGATAATCTTGCTCCTATTGATAATAAAGCAGATGTAGCCACAAAGCCTACCAAAAAGTGGCATCCTGGTCACTACATATACCACAAAACAGGAGACCTAGATCCCCAAGTAGTTGAAGATTACTATAAAGATCCTCGCTATGATGCTACAGCAGGAATATATACACAAGTGTATTGGAAAAGTCTTGAAGCACAGAAAGATGTCTACACACTAGATTTTATTCAGCAATACCTAGATGCCTTACCCGACGACAAACAACTATTTATTGTTTTTATGGATCGTGACTATAGGGCGAAATCTTGTGCTAGTTCGAGACTTCCAGGATGGGTTGATGGGGTTATGATTGAGGGCTGTGTCGCAAAATATTGGGAACAGGAAACAATGGATGAAGAGGTAGAATTATTGTCCGTTATAGCTGAGGAATTTGACGACCATCCACAGTTCGAAGGGGTTCTTTTACAAGAAACATCTTTCGGAGGTGAAGAAATTGGGTTAACCCATGACCAGATGTATGAAAAGTATTACGAACTTCACGAAAAGTCGAAGGGATTGTTTAAAAAGTCTCATTTATTGCGAAATATGAATAGTCTGGGAGGTCCAGAAAAGTCCTGCAGACTTCTAGGACAGCTTGCAGAGCAATTGGAAGGATACGGTTATGGAATGGCAAATCCTGACTCTAATGCATGGGATGCTATGCCTTGGGATTGCGTTGGAAATGATAATGTTATTGGGGAAATCCCGGGAGACAAAGTAAAACCAGTATATGCTTTGTATCGAAAAGTAGGAAATAGAGTTACTAAACTTGTAGGAAATGATGGAAGTCAGCTTGGCAATCCATACAAACCTAGAATGTTCAATGGTGAGAAAATGGACATACCAAATTTAGTTAAATATCATTATCTGACTGCGGTCGAAGGATATACACACAAAGACTTCGGACCTATAGAACCATTCGGTGCAAATTATCTTATGTGGTTATCTGAATTTTGGACAAAGGAGTTTAACGTTGCTGTGGATGATGGAGGTCCAACAACCGAAGAAAAAAAAGCGATGAGAGAAGAATGGGACGCTGAAGTTTTGAAGTTTATTAATCAACCTGGGCATGAAACAAACACAACTTGTCCAAGCAATATAAATTGTCAAACTTCCGATAATCCAGTAAATACAAATACTCCAACACCATCTGGATTGCCAAATACACCTACACCACTTCCCTCACCTACTCACTCTGTTACGCCAGAATTTACTCCTACTGTATCTACTTCTGTAACTCAAACACCAGCAACTCCAACAATAACTCCTTCGGAATTAATTATTGGAAATATTTGTGGCAAAGCTGACATAGATGGTGATGGTAGATTTAATATTTCAGATTTTGCTGAATTTGCTCGAGCCTACGGAATAGGATCAAATACTTGCGCGGACAAAGATGTAGATTATGGGCCTTGTGGTGGGAGAGATGTAAACAAAGACGGGAAACTCAATATTGCAGACTTTGGTGGGCAAGGAATAGGTTTCGCTCAGAGATATTACCCTAAGTTGAGTTGTGTAGTAAACTAAAAGAATTATAAAAAGAATTCAATCAAAAATGAGAAATATATTAAAGACTGACACTATTAATTTTTCTAAAAGTGTTAGAAAAATTATTCTATTCCTGATAATTCCCTTGTTTGTGATCATTTTAGGGCTAATTTACTTTATTACAAAAACTCTCTCTCCTCAAGACAACGAAGCAGCGCAGAATGGATGTGATATTGTTGTGGCAAAAGACGAAACAGGGAATCATACATCAATACAAGCGGGAGTCAATGCTGCTACGTCGGGACAAACAATTTGTGTAAAATCAGGTAATTATAGAGAACAAGTAGTAATAAAAACACCCAATTTAACTTTAAAAGGAATAGGTTCGGAGAATCCAGTTATTGATGGAAAGTATGATGATAGTTTATTTGTAAATGGCCAACTACCAGGACCAGATGCAGGAGGTGGATATCCAGACGAAGTAGCAGTATACGGGAGAACTTTACCAGGCAAACAGTGGGATGCGCTATTGTCTATCGAGGCTTCCAACACAGTTTGGGATGGAATCGATATCATCAACTCATCAGGAGAATTGTTTCAGGTTTTGGAAAATGCCAATGATAACGTCATTAAAAATTCTAAGTTTGATTTTGCTTATAACTCAATTTACATAATTCATAGTGACAGAAATCTTGTCGAGAACAATGAACTCTCAAGAGCAAGTATGAAATATTACGATGAGAAACGTGTATGTAATGATGATGCAGTTGAGTGTGTAGCTGGATCTATGAAAATTGAGAATAAAGGAGGCAAACTTACAGGTGAGGATAAGTACGCAGTGGGGAATATTATAAGAGGAAACAGTTTGAGATATACGAGATCTGAAGGTATTGCCATGGGAGACTGGGCAAAGGATACAATCGTCGAAGATAATCTTGTAGTAGATACTTATCATGTTGCGTTATATGCGACAAAAGGCTCGCAAAATACTACTTTTAGACGGAATATGGTAATTCATACAAGACATCCAGACGCTACAGCCAATAAAGAGCATTATGCGAACGGAATAGTATATGGAGATGAAACACAAAATTCAGCACAAAGAGCGTCTGGTATAACTGTCTATAACAATATTGTAATAGGTTCGTGGGTATTATTTGAAATCAGAAATGATGTAGGAACAGATCACGGTTACGACACAAAGTTGGATAAATCATACATTGGATACAATACTTTCATAGCTGGTCCACACACCGATGTTCCTATAAGATTAAAGGATAATAAAAGAGGTAATCCACATACTGATAAAAATATATTTGAAAATAATATCATCCTGAGCAAATGGCACCTTACAGCAAATACAATAACAGGTGGTGGTGCTTCCCAGAAGCAGTTTGAGAATGTGGTGAAACGAAATAATATCTGGTCGGTAGCTCCAGTTGATGAATTAAAAGGAACAAATGATATATATTTGAGCGAAACAGCTTCTGGCAATAAAGGAGCAGAAGTTTTACTAAGTCCATATGCAACACTTCCTAATGGTACATGGGGAGCAGTATGGGATGACGCAGTATTTCCATATAATAAATCAAACTATAAAACTGTATCAAACTACACTCCTAGGAGTAACTCTGTAGCTATAGGGGCAGCATCAGCAAGGTCAGGAATAACAGGTGTGACGATACCTTCAGATATAAATATAGATTATGGACTAAAAGGTCGAACCGATGCCACAGGTGGAAAATATGATATTGGAGCTGTGGAGTCAAATGGAACAGATCCTGTGATCACAAATACACCTACACCAATAAATACAAACACACCCACACCGTTAATTACAAACACAGTAAGTCCAACACCCATATTTACAGTAACACCTACTCCATCTGGGATGATAACGATAACACCTACAACAATTCCTATATCTGGGAATATTTGTGGCAAAGCAGATGTCGATGGTGATGGCAGGTTCAATATTGCAGACTTTGCAGAATTCGCTAAATCATATGGAATGGGTACAAATACATGCGCGGATAAAGATGTAGAATATGGACCTTGTGGTGGAAGAGATGTGAACAAAGATGGGAAACTCAATATTGCAGACTTTGGTGGGCAAGGAATAGGTTTCGCTCAGAGATACTACCCGAAGACGAGTTGCGTCATTAATTAAACTCAGATAATTAATTTGCTATTTCTATATTAATAAATTAATGAAAAAGGTCTTAAGTATTCTTTCCCTGGCACTTTTTATTACAGTTCTAATTGTAGTTTATCTATTATTCAAACAGAATTTGTCTCCTGAGGACCAGAGTGCAGCAACTGTAACTACTCAGGAACTTAAAGATATTGGATTGTATGATGTAACAACATATGGTGCAGATAAAACAGGTGTTATGGATTCTACTGTCGCTATTCAAAATGCTATTGATGATACATATCGAAAAGATGTTGTATTGTTTTTCCCTCCTGGCACATATCTAATCTCAGATACTCTTGTTGCATTAAAAGATAGAGCTGGAGAAGTTGGCGGATCTTTCCACTTGATGGGTTCGACTTCCGAAAGTGAACTTCCAACTATAAAGCTGAAGTCAGGTTCTTTCAATGACAACAATGCCAACAACGATAGAACTCACAATGGTACTGATAAAAAAGCTATGATTCATATGTGGGCTTGTGATTTTGTCGAAAAAGCCGATATAGGTAGAACAGAATGTGATCCACCCTATAACGATCAACTCGCAGATGTGAACAAGACAAATGGAAATACAGCTATGTTGTTAGGCAATTCAATTCAAAACTTAAAATTTGTGATGGATGCAAATAATCCTGACGCTATCGGTATAAGAATGACTGGAAATCAAAGAAATGCAATTAGTAATGTAGAGATTGAATCGGTTGATGCATTTGCTGGCATATATGGTTCAGTCGGAACAAATTCTACGAATCAAGACATAACTATTATAGGAGGTAAATATGGGGTTTATGGTAGTTATGGAGGGTGGGGAGCATACACAAATGTTGTATTAAAAAATCAAACGGTCCTTGCTTTTACCAGTCATCGTGGACCTGCAGTTTCCTTGAACGGCTTTGAAATAATTAAAGATTCAGCTCCTGTTGTAGGTGAGGCCGAAGGAGTGAATTATAGTGATAGTAATACATATCATATGGGCTCTTATACTTTGTCAGACGGTGTGATTGAAATAAGGAATAATTCAGATCAACCAGCAATTAGCACTCTTCAGGGCAGACAAATCTCTGTTAACAATGTTTTTGTAAAAAATGCAGAAAATATTATACAAACGGAAGATAGAACACATCAAGGTAGTTCTAATGGTTGGGCAAAGGTGAACGTATTCGCAAATACCATGCCTGAAGTAGGAGTTAAATTGGTTGAAGGGGAAACCACCCAAACAGATTTCTACGAGGACAACAAAACAATTACAATAGGTGTAGCTACTCCAAATGCGTATGAAATAAGAATGAATCATGGTATAGAAAAAGGGAGAATACCCAGCGCAGACGTGTTGTTGACTAGGAGTAAAATACCAGGAAGTGGTGTCGTAAACGTAGTAGATCGTGGAATAATTCCTTTACAAAACCCATTAGATAATTCTGCTGAAGACTATTCTGAAAAATTGAACGTATTATTTAATGATCAAACGATCAAATACGTTTTCTTGCCAAAAGGAGTTTACCCAATTAAAAATACTATAGTACTAGGAACTAATACGCACCTTATTGGAACTGTACCTAACTTTACTGAAATTCGTGTACACCCTTTATGGAGACCAGGACAAAGAGTTGATGCAATAAGAACTGTTAATAATGCTGCTGCAACTACTACAATTTCAAATCTTCTAATTAAAATTGACGCTTCCAAGGGTAACAACTATTTTGATGCAATTCATTGGCAAGCTGGGAAAAATTCTGTGATTTATTATGCCCATGTAGACACTTATGGAGCCCCTGGACCTTCTCGATGTAGGACTGCTACAGAGCAATATGGGAATGAAAGAAACGATTATCATTTTAGTGGAAATGGAGGAGGTCGTGTATGGGGCACAACTTCAGGGGGAGGCGGTTGTTCGAAATACCATGCGCAATACAGAGGCTTTCTAGTTAACGGAACGACTCAACCATTGACTCTTTATGGAATTAACCCCGAAGATGGTCATGGAGATGCAGTAAATCAAAGAGAGGGATTTCAAGCTGAAATACGAAACGCAAAAAATGTTTCAGCTAGAAGCCATAAATCTGAGGATGGCAATAGTCTATTGATTAATAATTCAGAAAATATATTTATCTTAAATCCTGGGGGTAGCGTTGAATGGGCACTTAGAGATAATAATAATATCGTCGTATTAAATACAGTGTCAAAGTTTATTAGATGGACCAATAAATCTACTGGGGCAACTGTAGTAAAAGATATGATAGAAGAAGAGATAAATGGCACAGTAACAGCTAAGTTTCGTAGTGATAAAGCAGTATCAATAATAAAAAGAGGAGAGGTAGATTTTTCAGTATGGGATTTAGGAAATACCACTCCTCCACCTCCCATAACTAATACAGTTACTACAACTCCGACAGGAATTAATTCGACAGTCACACCTACTCCTTCAAATCCAATCTCTGGAAATGTTTGTGGCAAAGCTGATGTTAATGGTGATGGCAGATTTAATATTACGGATTTTGCAGAATTTGCTCGAGCTTATGGAACAGGATCAAATACTTGCGCTGATAAAGATGTGGATTATGGTGTATGTGGTGGCCGAGATGTAAATAAAGATGGAAAACTCAATATTGCAGACTTCGGTGGAGCTGGGATAGGTTTTGCACAGAGATACTACCCGAAGATGAGTTGTGCCATAAACTAGAATCAGCTATATTATTAAGTAGCTATATCAAAAATAATAATTTAATGAAGAAGGTTTTGACTTTTCTTTCCCTGACATTTTTAATTGCAGTTCTAATTGTAGTTTATCTATTGTTCAAAGAGAATTTGTCTCCTGAGGACCAAAATGCAGCACCTATAACTAATGAGGAACTTAAAGATATTGGATTGTATGATGTAACGACTTATGGTGCTGATAAAACGGGGCAACAAGACTCAACCACAGCTATCCAGAGAGGTATGGATGCGGCCTACAAAGACCAGATGGTTTTATTTTTCCCTGAAGGTACCTACCTTATTAGCAACACCCTCAAAGCATTGCAAGACAGAACCGAGTCGAGAAAGAATGCATATCAGTTAGTGGGATCAACTACTGGATCAATGCCAATAATCAAATTAAAAGCTAATTCTTTCAATGATGGAAACGATTCTAATAACACGGTGTTTGAGAATGGTAAAAAGAAGGCAATTCTACACATCTGGACGTGTGACTTTGAAGACAAAGAAGAAACCAAGAACTGCACACCAGACTATCAGGATCAGTTGTCAAATGTAAATTCCACCAACGGAAATACTGCCATGCAGATGGCAGCAGCAATTCGTAATTTGCGATTTGTAATTGAGAGCAATAACCCTGATGCTCTAGCAATTCGCTATACAGGCAATCAGGATAATCTTCTAAGCAATGTGGTGGTGGATGCTGGAGATGGGTTTGCCGGTATATATGGAGCGATTGGAACCAATGCGGTAATGCAGGACATTACAGTAAATGGTGGTAAATATGGGATTTATGGTGGTTATGGCGGTTGGGGCGCCTATACCAATGTAAAATTAGTGAATCAGTCTGAACTTGCTTTCACTTCTCATAGTGGGCCTCATATATCTTTAAGCGGATTTGAAATAATTAAACAAAAAGCTCCAGCAATTGGTGATCCAAACGGCTTTTCGTTTAGTGGTGGAAATAGTTTTCAATCTGGGACCTTCTCATTAAGTGATGGCTCGATTCAATTCGCAGAAAGCTCGACCGAAGCTGCAATTAGCGTGCCTTCGGGGAATCAGTTTGGTATTTCAAATGTGTATGTGTATAAGGCTACAAAATTAATAGAAACGGATGACACAACCTTTGGAGGAAATACGACTGATTGGTCCAGAATAAATGTATTTGCTCATACGATTAGCAACGGATCGGGGTATAAATTAATTGAAGGTACTACCTCATCGAGTGATTATATACCCATTAATGGCATTGAAACGTCCAATATCTCCCTACCAGATATCTATAAACTAAGGATGAGGCATGGAATACCTTCAGGAACTATTCCCAGCCCAGATCATTTATTCATTTTGAGCCGAACCCCAAACAGTGGAGTGATAAATGTGACTGACAGAGGTGCTGCCCCTTTGGAAAAAGTTAGCAATACTTCACCAGAATATGCATCAACGCTGAACCAACTCTTGTCTGATAGTAGAGTAACAACGCTCTTTTTCCCCAAAGGGTTGTACCCCATTAAAAACACTCTTACACTTGGCAAGGATAAACAGATAATTGGTGTCTCCAATACTACCAGTGAAATAATTACTCACCCAAGTTGGAAACCAAACGCAAGAACCGAAGTTATTAGAACGATCAACGATAGTAATTCGGCAAATATTTTAGCGCATATGAAAATTACATTTTCTGCTGATAATGATAATAACAATTTTGACGCAGTTCACTGGATGGCTGGTAGAAAATCAATTATTTACAACAATATGCTTAGAAACACTGCTCCAAACAGATGTAACAGTCCTTGGGGAAATGAGAGAATTGATTGGTGGTTTAGTAGCAATGGGGGTGGTAGAGCCTGGGGACTGGGAACTGGAGGTGGTGCTTGTTCCAAATACAGTGATAAGTATCGAGGTTTACTGGTAGATTCAACGACGCAGCCATTAGCAATCTATAGTCTTAATCCAGAAGATGGGCACGGTGAAACAGTAAGTGAGAGAAATGGATATATGGCTGAAATTAAAAATGCTAAAAATGTCACTATCAGAGGCCATAAATCAGAAGATGCTAACAGCGTGTTGATTAATAACTCACAGAATATTCTTGTCCTCAACCCAGGGGGCAGCGTAGATTGGTCTTTGAGGGAGAATAATAATATTCTAATCCTCAATACGGTCGCAAAATTCAAATTATGGAAAGATAGTAATGGGAATTTGACTGTTAGAAAAAATTTGATTGAAGAAGAAATTAATAGTAATCTCATAAAGCTATTTAAAACAGATGAAGCAGTTTCAGCAATTGCTCGAGGTACTATTGATAATTCTGTTTGGGATTATTCTTCAGACATAGATGTCCCAACTCCTCTTCCCACTAGCAACACTACTCCGGGAGTTACAAATACACCTAGTGTGACAAACAGTCCGACAACAACTATACCTTCACCAACTCCAGTTCCCTCAAACACGCCAACATCCGCAGTAACAGGTAATGTCTGTGGTAAAGCAGATATCGACGGTGACGGAAGATTCAGTATTGCGGACTTTGCAGAATTTGCTAAATCCTATGGAATGGGTACAAATACTTGCGCGGACAAAGATGTAGATTACGGTGTATGTGGTGGCCGAGATGTGAATAAAGATGGAAAACTCAATATTGCTGATTTTGGTGGAGCAGGGATTGGTTTCGCTCAGAGATACTATCCTAAGCTGAGTTGTGCTTTATAATACCTTCGCCAGCCAATGTCCAGTATAACTTTTATCAAACTTGCTAATTTCGAGTGGAGTACCTTCTGCGATTATCTCGCCTCCCCCATTACCACCTTCTGGGCCTAAATCGATTATCCAGTCTGCTGTTTTGATTAGGTCTAGGTTATGCTCGACAACTAATACTGTATTTCCCTTCAAAACTAAAGAATGTAGTACTATCAATAACTTCTTCAAATCCTCGAAGTGCAAACCTGTAGTAGGTTCATCAAGTGTGTAGAAAGTTTTGCCTGTACTACGTTTACTTAGTTCTGTTGCAAGTTTTATTCTTTGCGCTTCTCCACCTGATAATGTTGTTGCACTCTGTCCAAGCCGAATGTAGTCTAACCCAACTTTCTGCAATGTTATCAACTTATTTTTGATAGCCGGAATATTTGTGAAAAACTCTAAAGCTTCTTCTACACTCATATCCAAGACTTCAGAAATGTTCTTACCTTTGAAGTCGATTTGTAATGTTTCTCTATTATATCTTTTACCATGGCATTGTTCGCATTCGACATAAACATCAGCCAGGAATTGCATTTCGATTTTAATTAAGCCATCACCTTTACATGTTTCGCATCGACCACCTCTTACGTTAAAGCTAAAACGTCCCGGCGTGTATCCTCTTACCTTAGATTCTTTTGTTTTAGAGAATAGTTCTCTTATATGTGTAAATACTCCTGTATAGGTCGCAGGGTTTGATCTAGGTGTTCTCCCAATTGGGGACTGATCGATGTCTATGATTTTATCGATATTATCAATACCATCAATACTTGTATAAGGGCCTGGTTGGTCTTTTGAGTTGTATAAATTCTGGCGAATTGCCTTAACAAGTGTTTCATTAATCAACGATGATTTTCCGCTTCCAGAAACACCTGTAATAGCTACAAATTTACCTAATGGTATTTCGACATTTACATTTTTCAAGTTATTATAACTAGCTCCTTCAAGTGAGATTTTCTTTTGTGTTTTTGATTTCTCAATTGGATCAATTTTGATATTAATGATCTGTTTTGCGTGTTTGATAATATCTTTTCTATCAATTGTTAATTTGTGAGAGAGGTATTTTCCTGTTAGAGAATTTTCATCTTTCATTATTCCAGATGGTTCTCCAGTGTAAATTATTTCTCCTCCGTGTTCGCCAGCACCGGGTCCAATATCTACGAGATGATCTGCTGCCAACATAGTATCCTCATCATGCTCTACTACAATTATAGTGTTACCAAGTTTTTTGAGATTCTGGAGAGTTGAAATTAATTTTTCGTTATCTCTTTGATGTAAGCCTATTGAAGGTTCATCCAAGACGTATAATACACCACTCAATCCTGTCCCAATTTGAGATGCAAGGCGTATTCTTTGTGATTCTCCGCCAGAGAGAGTTTTTGAGCTTCGATTCAAAGTCAGATAATCTAAGCCTACTGAAATCAAAAAATTTGCTCTTGTTTCAATTTCTTTAATTACTTGATTAGCAATTAATTTTTCCTGTTTTGTAAGTGCATCTTGATTATCACCTTCACTGGTTTTTTTAAGTTTATTAATCCAATTAATAAAATCTTTTAAAGGTAATGATGTAACTTGATGGATGTTGTTACCGAGAATAGTCACACTTAAGGCTGTTTGATTCAAACGTTTGCCTTCACATATTGAACATGGTGTTTCAAGCATATACTGTTCAATTTCTTTTCTAATATAATCTGAGTCTGTTTGTGAGTATCTTCTCTGAAGAGAAGGAATAAGTCCTTCGTATTTTGCTTGTAATGTGTGATCTGTCTGTCTGGATTTACTATAGTAATGTACAGTATGTTTTTTGTCTTTTGTTCCGTAGAACACTTTGTCCAAGGCAACTTCATCTAACTTCCCTAACTCTGTTCTTAAAGAAAACCCTTCATCTTTAGCGACGCTTTGTAAAACTTTCATATTCCAAGAGTTCATATTGTCGCTCATTCGAGACCATGGAAACAATCCTCCTTCAGAAATCGTAAGTCTTGGATTGTAGACTAATCCTGGGTCGATTTCGAAGATAGTTCCAAGTCCATTACATCCTGGGCAGGCTCCAAAAGGTGAATTGAAAGAAAATGTATGAGGTTCTACTTCTGGAAATGATTCTCCTGTATCTGGATCAACTAATTTTTCACTAAAAAATATATCATTTTTTTTATCAACTAAATTGACATATATCTCCCTGTTGCCCATATTTAATGCTAATTCGACTGAATCAGTTATTCTCTTTAAAAACTCATCATCTTTTATTGAGTCGTTCTTTACTATAAGTCTATCAACTACCAACTCAATATTATGGATCTTATATCTATCAAGTTTAATATCTTCTTCAAGATTAAAAATTTCTCCATCAACTCTAACTCTCAGATATCCTTGATTAAGTAGTCTTTGAAATAATTCTTCATAAGTACCTTTACGTGCCTTAACAATTGGAGCTAGTATAAGAATCTTTAAATTTTCACTAGAGAATTCAGTTGGGAAGTTTAATATTCTGTCTACTATTTGTTGAACAGTTTGAGAAATTAATCTATTTCCGGATTTGGGGGAGTGCGGATGTCCTGCTCTAGCGAATAACAATCTTAAATAATCATAAATTTCTGTAATTGTCCCGACTGTGGAACGAGGGTTATGTCCACTGCCTTTTTGGTCAATTGATATAGCAGGGGAAAGTCCTTCGATAGAATCTACATCTGCTTTATCCATCATTCCCAAGAACTGCCTAGCATAACTTGAAAGCGACTCGACATAGCGTCTCTGACCTTCTGCATAAATCGTATCGAAAGCCAAAGAAGATTTGCCAGATCCAGACAATCCAGTGAATACTATGAGTTTGTTTTTTGGAAGGGTTAAAGAGACGTTTTTTAGATTGTGAACTCTCGCTCCTCTTATTGTTAGATTTTCCACAAATTATTTAAAAACCATCTATAACTATATCACACAATGGCTTGCTCTCTAAAGTCTTTTTACCTATACTGTAATATAAGCTTTTACAATAATAAACATGCCCTCAAAATCCGCCCCAACTCTCCGAGCTAGAAGAACAGGTAGAGTGCCTAGAGAGAATTCACTAGATAGAACTCGACTAGTATCAGATCCTGATGTGACTATTGATGCTAAACAATCACCGATGAAGTCTGTAGTATGGTTTTTAGTAGTTATTGTTTTAGCATTGGTTACATACCTAGGATTGAAGACGTATCTCACGGACAACACTGACGAAACACTAGAACCAACACTCACACCAACTTCAGCCGAAGTTGAACAAAATATGGTTTCAAGCAATGTGTTGGCAGATGATCCTATTGAGCCATTCACAAACTCCACATATTGGAATCAGAATTCGAAACAGATTCAATCAACTTCCACAGAAGATGCTTTTGTTATAGAAAATGTCATGGTACAACCTCACGAATCATATATTAGTTTTATATATGAATTGTCAGGCGGATCTGTTTCAGACTTTCCACAAGTTACAGCAGAAATGCTTGATGATATTATCCTAACTTTTGAAAATATATCTTTAAATAGTTCATCTATTGAGGTAGAAGAAACTGTTTCAATCAATCTTGGATCAGTTACATCTTTAACTCGTACAGAATACAGCGAGCAAATAGATATGTACTTAATAGATTTAATTGAAAAGAAATCTTTTGCTTTATACTCAAAAGTCGAAGATGATAGAAAATTAGTAATTTTAGATGTATTAAGTCCTGCTAATGACGATGTCGCTCCAACTACCCAGTCTACACCAACCCCTACTTCGGGTGTATCTGCCACTCCATTACCAGCAGGAGCAGAAAATTATAATAATGAATATAGTCAAAATGAACAGAAAATAGTGTCATCTGTTAGCGGAAAAACAGTCAAAATCACTAAGTATAATTATTTTGATTCTTCTGACATGTTTACATACAATTTAGTTCTCTCTGATGGTATTCCAAATGCAGTAGCTTCCCTAGTAGACAATACACTCACTCTAGAGGTTTCAAACTTAGTTCTTGATGGTGTTGTAGGTAATGGAGGAAGTGGAAGTACAGATTTATCTGCTACTGGAGTGGTTCATGTACAAAAGGTTGAAATATCAAATTCAGATGGAGTTTCAAAATATGTCTTTACTCTAGATGGAGCACGAGATTTCAGACTCAATGCAGACGAAGAGAATAATTTGATGACATTAGAAATCAAACGATAGTATTAAGGATATAGCCTATTTAACATTCTAGGGAATGGAATGGTTTCCCTGATGTGTTGAATTCCTGTAATAAACCGTATAGTTCTTTCTAGTCCAATTCCAAATCCGCTGTGAGGAATAGTTCCATACTTTCTCAAGTCTAGATACCACGCGTAGTCTTCATATTTGTAGTTTAATTTTTCAAGGATGCTGATCATTTCGTTATAGTCAAAAATTCTTTCTGATCCACCCATAAGTTCTCCAAAGCCTTCAGGTGCTACTAAATCTACTGCTCTAACGCGTTCCATATCCCCATCTTTATATCGAGGCATATAAAATGCTTTGATTTCTGCGGGCCAATCTGTAATGAAAACAGGCATATCAAACTCTTTTGATAAATTAGCCTCTTCTGGTGCACCGATGTCATCTAATAGTGTTAAATTTTGATTGTATTTTTTGTTAAGTAATTCGATTGTTTCTTTGTGTGTCAATCTAACAAATTCATTTTTCACATATCTCTCAAGAGATTCAGTGTCTCTTTCTAGTAAATTTAATTCTTTTTTACAATTTTTTAAGCAGTCTGAGATAATCCTCTTTAACATTTTTTCTTCAAAGTCCATAAGTCCTTTCAAATCTGTAAATGGCAATTCTGCATCCATCATCCAGAATTCAATCAAATGCTTTCTTGTTTTTGATTTTTCAGCTCGGAAAACTGGTCCGAAATCATATGTACGACCTAGTGCGATCTCTGCTGATTCGCAATAAAGCTGTCCTGACTGGGTCAGGTATGTTTTTTCACCAAAATAATCGACTTGGAATAATTCAGATGTATCTTCACAAGAGACTGGTTGAAAAATTGGGGTGTCAATCCTAATAAATCCTTCTTCTCGTAGAAATGATGTGATCGAGAAAAATATTTCATCGCGTACAAGTAATATGGCTCTTTGTTTGTTTGATCGTAGCCATAGGTGTCTGTTATCTAGTAGAAACTCTGGGCCATGTTCTTTGTTTGAAATAGGAAATTCAGGAGAAATTTGAACAATTGTCATATCCGTCATCGAAATTTCAAATCCTGATTCGGATCTTTTGTCCTCTTTGACGATACCGGTAATTTGAAGAGATGATTCTTGAGTTAGTTCTGATATTTGATTCCATATTTCGGGTTTTAAATTTTTCTCTTCTGCAACAACTTGAATATCTCCTCTACCATCCCTAAATTGAATAAATGAAATCTTTCCAGATGATCTTATACTTTTCACCCAACCGTTAATTGAAACTTCTTCACCAACTTTAGAGTTGATTTGATCAATCTGTATTGAATCTTTAAGTTCGTTAACGTTATTTATACGGGGTAAATGCTTTTGATCCAATTTCTTTTCATCCCACAGAGAATTCTTATGCATAATTATTACTTAAAAATAGGCTAATTATTATCGAAGTTGAGTTAAGGATTGGGTTGGTCTGGTTCTTGTCTAGTCATGCTCTTCTTGAAGGTATTATTTCGATCTTTAACCATATCAAGCAATTTTTTAGCGATGACTTTAACAGGAACGTTTTCGAACTCTTTCCCAAAAACACCTGTCGATAGAAAGAATAATAACAAATGGACACCTAAAATTATAGTCCAAATGAATATAATAACACCTGACCAAGAGTATTGAGGGAACATGGCCATATTCCAAAATTTCATCCCAAAATTAATAACTAAAAACAGGAGTAAATGTTTGAATAACAATTTCACTTCCTTAGTGTGATGCTCGAAATTATCAGGATTTGGATTGGTCATTAAGATTTTATAATTATTTAATATTATCAGAATTAATGTAGGTTGTTAATAAAATTCAACTTGTTTAGAGTACAAGAACTGTTATAGACTGTATAGTTGTATAAAGAATATATTTACAATAAACTATATATCTAAACTAGCCTTATTTTGGAATGATTCAATATCTTAATGTATCGAAAAAGTATGATGGAGACATCATTGCAATAGATGATATTACATTTCAGATAGACGAAGGAGAATTCCTTTTTCTCGTGGGTTCATCAGGCTCAGGTAAAACAACAGTAATCCGCTTATTAATCAGAGAAGAAAAACCCACATCAGGAAAAATCTATTTCGAAGATGCTGAAGTTACAAATCTTAAAAGGAAACACATCTATAACCTCAGACGAAAAGTTGGTGTCATTTTTCAAGATTTCAAATTAATACCAGAGTTAACTGCATATGAAAATATCGCATTTGCAATGGAGGCTGCAGGAAAGAATGACAAAGAAATTAAAGAGAAAGTCCCCTATTTATTAGAAATCGTAGGACTGGAAAATCGTTTTAAGTCATTTCCTTATCAATTGTCAGGAGGAGAAAAACAAAGAGTAGCCATTGCTCGTGCTATGGCAAATAACCCTAAATTACTGATAGCAGATGAGCCAACTGGAAATCTTGACCCAGATACTGCATGGGATATTTTACAAATTTTATCAAAGATCAACAGCTGGGGAACAACAGTAATTATGTCCACACATGAGTCTGACTTTGTAAATACCCTTCATAAACGAGTTCTAAAATTAGAAAACGGAAAAATTATTAGGGATGACAAACAAGGTAATTATTTTGAAGATCTAGATGAATTCTCAATAAAAATTCTCCAGAAGGATTCAGATGAAGCTGTTAGCGAAGATTTGTCCGAAGAAAAAGAACCCGAAACAAA
>JAGQLL010000048.1 GCA_020429395.1 Candidatus Dojkabacteria bacterium
GATATTTTTAATAATTCAAAGAGCATCTCTCGTTCTTTTTCGTTTACCACATTTAACATATCTGAATTATCATGATTACTACCCAAAATACTCCAAGATTTAAGGGTGTTATTCAATACTGCTTTATCGGCATTATTCAATGAATTGATTTCAGAAAAACTTGGAACTTGAGACTCCAAAGCAAAGATTGTACCTACATTTACGTTACTCATATTATTCGAACAAGATCTGATTTAGTGCAGTTTTGTTGTTATCGTAAATTTCCTTTCTCAGTATAGCTTCGGTCAATTCAACAGAAACTGCCTGAGATTCAAAAATAAATCCTTTAAGATGGTTGTCTATCTTTATATCCCAGCTATCTTTAATAACACTTTTAACAAGGTTATAAGAATTTTCGTCGATATTGAGAGTTCCTTTTTCGTCTTTAATCTTTTCAATATTTTTAGCCAATAAATCCTTTAATCTTGATTTATCTTTAAACAAATTATTAAGATAATCATCGACAAACTTCTCTATTAAATCTTTTTTCGCTGCGCTTTGAATACCCATTTTACTGCTTTTCTCTAAGAACTTAGCTCTTGATACTTTTAAATCTTCATTCTGTTCTATCTTTTGTTTTACAATATTTTTCAAAGATAACTCCTCACGTCTGATAGGTTCCAGTTCTCGGTTTTGGATTTCTGTAATAGATTTATTAAGCTCAGCCAGCTTTTGATCTTTTATATTTTGAATTTTTTGTAAAAAATCATCCATATTATTTGATTAAACTTGAATACTGTTAATCACTAGAATTGAAAGTAATAGTCCAAAAACTGCCATACTTTCTACAAGAACTGCAAGAATAACTGCTTTTCCAACATCTGCTGGGTTGTTTGCAAGTATCCTTGTTCCTGCTTGTACAACTTTACCCTGCGAAATTCCAGAGATTAGCCCTAGGAATGCAACAGGCATTGCTCCAAACAATAGAGCCATACCTACGTTTGTATCAATTTGTGCTAGCTCTCCGGTTATTAAACCGATTTTTTGCAATATTATCACTGCTGCAAGAAATCCATAAATACCTTGTGAACTAGGTAAGGCAGATGTTAGCAATGCTCCTCCGAATGCTTTTGGTTTTTCGGAAACAACACCTGCTCCACTTTTTGCTGCTGAAAGAGTACCTAATATACTCCCCGTACCGGCAAGCAAAATACTTACCACAGCGGCTGTAACGGCTAAAACAACTCCGATTGTCATTTTTGTGAATTAATAAATAAATTAGAGATATTAATATGAATAGGTCCAAAATTTGTGGAATTTTCAGGTACATTTATATATATAGGTGTATAGCCTTTGGGTTCAATAGCAACTCCTTGAGCTTGATAAAATCTTGGGAAAAATTCTACCAATTGAAGTCTGATAATATTTACAAAAGTTCCCAACACATTTAATGCAATGTTAAATAGATGACCGATTATCAAAATTAACACAGTAACAATTATTCCGAATACTGAATCCGTTCCGCCCAAAATAGATGCTATCAGATTAATCACACTTGCAATTACTCCTGTAGCTAAGCCCAGTGCCAACAAACGCGCATACGAGAGTGTATTTGAAAGATAACTTGTAATATTGAAGATACTCCCGAATCCAATTAATGGTCTCAAGAAGATATTTTTTTGTTTTCTGCCTTGTCCAAAAGCAAATAATACAAGAACAATCACCAAAAGTGGTCCTTGAATTTGCTTGATGAAAGCAAGTTCCGGAACCATTCCAGAAACAGCTACCAAAACCATACTTAACAATAACAAAATCCATGTTCCAGGACCCGCAAGTCCGCCCATCTTGTCTCCATTTTTGAAATAAGTAACCATTTCAAGAAATACACCAAATAATTGCTGAATAAAACCAGCTGTCAAGGAAAGAATTAAAACTAAAATGATAGATGATTGAAGGTCAATTTGTTTCATACTTCTCAAAGTTTCCCCAAGTGTTCCCCCTACAACATTTACGTCAACCCCAAACCATCCTCCGGTAACAGCACCAAAGAAAATTGTTGAGATACTACAGTAAATCATTAACTTTATTCCTTCTCTAATTGTGCCTTGAGGTTTTTTCGTAAATAGATAATAAAGCAAGCCTGTGAGAATGAGGAACCCATATCCAGCGTCTCCTAAAGCAAAACCGAAGAACAAAACAAAGAAAAATGCCAAGAAAGGGGAAGGATCTAGCTCTTTTGATCCTGGAATACCCATAAATTCCGTAACGATTTCGAAAGGCTTTATTAATGAGTTGTTAGACATTTTAGTTCTAACATCGCTTCGATGTGCCGTTGATAATTTTTGTAAATATGCACCTCTATCAATAGAATCGACTAATCGGGAAAGGACACCATAGCCCTCTTTATCAACCCAAGCATGAAGTTCTACATATGTTTTGGATTTAGTCTCATAATCATCTCCTGAATACTCTCCAATAAATTTTGTATTTTCATATGCGGTAATTTCAAGCATTAAAACATCGTAGAGCACTTCAAGTTGAGTTAGTTTCAGTTTCGTTTTAAGTCTTGGTAAATTCGACTTTTCCACAGACACTTCTTCTGGTCTATTTGTATTATCATCAAGTAGTAAATTTACAGGAACTGACTCACCAGAATCGATAGACTTGATCAATCCTGAGTTTTGGTCAATAAAATTATTGATGAATTCAGCATCTTCTTTTACACAGATGAGCAATAACTCAGTATCATTTTTCTCCTTTGAGAAAATTGACACATTTATTGGACTAATAGTTTCTAATTCTTCAAGTAATTCACTAACCTTCTCGTTTTCGACAGTTAATAGTTTTTGGTAAACTAGTTCACTGGTTAATAGTTCCGTTGGTAGCTTTGATGACTTAGTATTTTGAATAATATTTTCATTATCGCCTTTAGCACTAACATCTTTTTTTATTGTTTGTTTATTAACAAAATCAAGTTGTTCTGCAAAATCATCAACCTCGTGACTTAAGTTTGTGTAATCTTTTAATGTATTTGTTACAAATTTGTCACTTAATACCTCTTGTTTTTCTTTTTCGTTTGATTTTAAGTAATTAATAATCTTTTCGATTTTCCCGACTTCTTCTTTTAATTTAGATATTCTAGACTCTGAGATCTCAGACAATCCTTCAAGAACCACCACTGGCTCTACTAATTCAATATTTTGTGACAGGGCAATATTTTTAAGAACAGGTATTATTTGCTCCCTTTTGAAAACAAGTTTGTATATATCACAGGCAATGACACTCATGATTAATTATAAAAGTTATGAAAATAAAAATTTATCTAGAAGTTGTTCAGCTTTTTCAATATTATTACTCATTTTTTTACTAAGCTCCTTATGTGCTTGAGATTTCAATTCAGCATTTACAGGATCTGATTGAGATTCTGAAACATATTCGATAGAAGTAACTTCTGACAATTGCTTTTTTAATTCTTTGATATTTTTTAAAGACGTTTCTTTAATCTTTTCAGTATTCAAAGACATCTCTTCTAACAATTTCTTTTTTTGAGTCTTAAATTTTTTCTCAATTTCAAGTATCGAGTTTAAGTCTGTTGTAATTGGCTTATCAGTACCCATGATTAAGGACAATTTTAAAAATTTCAAATAAACACAAATGGGATTATAGCATCATGAAAATCCTCGGTGAAGCGTTTCATACAAATTGTAAATTCGAGATATTACAATTTTATATTCCTCGCTGCCTTCGTAGAAACCAATCCCTATTATCTTCCGGTAATTTCGTCTCCGAATCTAGAAAATTCGTGGGGAGATATTCATTAGAGGTTATTTGCCAAAGCTGAATGAAAGTAATATATATCAGAGACATAATCAACAAAATTATCAAAACTATTTTTAAATGGTGTGTGCCACCTTTGAAAATTTTGAAACTACCTCCAGAAGAAGACGAAACTTTTTCCTGTTGTACAATTTCTTTCATTCTGGGGAATATATATAATCCAAATCCACTTCCAAAAATCGAACCTGTTATCATTCTTGATAAATTACTGCTTACATAAAATACTGAAGAATCGTTATATCCAAGAATGACTGCCAATGTTTGCAAACCGCCATCTAAAAGCATAGGAATTGAATAAATTATTAGCCATAACAAACCAAGTGGCTTGGTATTTCTAACCAGAACAATAATAAGGACTAGTAGCATACTTCCCCAGATAAACATATCCCTGGCGCACCAGGCTATCTGGTGATCGTGTAAATGCAAACTTTTCCAATGCTGTTGATGACAGAAAAAAGAATATAGTTGATAAATAGCTCTAGATCCTTCGTTGAATTCATAGTGAAGTAATATAGGTGCAAGGATAGGTAAGAGATTTAGAAGTAAAAGGAAAATCAAAAACACATACAATATATTTGTATTGATCCAATTGAAGTACTTATTCATTTTGTATATCAACGATTTTAACTTGCAAATTTTCGACTCCCATAAATTTATTCAAATCCAAGTAGCCTGCAATATTAATGATGTCACCGGACTTAATTTTAGCGAATTTTTCACCAATTTTGAAACCTATAGCATCAATAGTTGTGACTCCTTTCCTAAATGTAAGTTTGAGATGATCACCACCATTACCGACCCTTTTTGTATTTACTACTTTGACAGAGTTTATCGAGAAAATTGGTTCTTTGTTTCCAAAACCAAATGGTCCGAATCTATTTATTTTTCCTAGAGTATCCTTATTAATCAAATCTTCTTGTAATTCAAGGTCAATTGACAAAGTTTTCTCTAAATCTTCATCTAGAATTTCTTCACTAGCATATTTAAGGATGTTATCCGCAAACTCTTTGATATTTTCTTCTTTGATGGTTAAACCTGCTGCTTGTGCATGACCACCAAATCTTTCTAATTTATCGGCTTCTCTGGAAATTGCTTTCGTGATGTGGAATGAAGGAGTACTTCTACATGATCCAACTGCGATTCCATCTTTCAAAGACAATACTATGACAGGTCTATGATATTTCTCACATAATCTCCCAGCCACTAAACCTACAAGTCCTTCTGGCCATTCTTGGCCTGTGATGATTATGAGTTTTTTGTCTGCGCCCCATGATTCGAGCAGTTTTTCAGACTCAAACATGAGCTCCTTTGTCATTTCCTGTCTTTTAGAATTCAATTCGCTAAGTTTCTTTGCAAGTTGAGTAACATTCTCTGCGTTATTTGAAGTGAGTAGTCTAACGCCATCCAAAGCAGTCTCAAGTCTTCCCGAAGCATTAAGTCTCGGTCCAAGCACATATCCAAGATGAAATGCACCAATTTCTTCGGATAAAATCCCAGAGACTATAAGTAATTCTTTCAGTCCAAGGTTCTCGGTAATTCTCATCTGTTTCAATCCCTCTGATACAATAATCCTGTTTTGATTTACAAGTGGCATCACGTCGCAAACCGTTGCCAATGCTACCAAATCAAGATATTTTATGGGATCAAAATCGTTTTTTAAGAGCTTTTGCTTTTCGGCTTCAAGCGCAATTGCCCTGACAAGATGCCAAACAACAGTGGTAGCACAAATATCTTTAAACGGATAGTCATTCAATAGTGGATGTACCACTGCTTTAGCAGTTTTCCTAAGTAATTCCATGTCTTTTTCGTTTTCTGGAATTTGATGATGGTCTGTAATTATCAAGTCGGTATCGGAGGTAAGTACTTCACTGAGAATTTTGCCGTCTCGAATACCGCAGTCGACAGAAATAATTAACCCTGCTCCTTCATCCTGAAGCTTTTTTATGGCGGCTGGGTTGATTCCATAACCCTCATCAAATCTACTAGGGATATAAGGTAATACATTTGCACCTAAATGCCTGAACAAAAAATCAAACATGATTGATGTTGAACAAATACCATCTACATCATAATCCCCATAAATATATATTTTTTCTTTTGAGCTAACTTTTTTAAGAATCAATGTCACTGCTTTATCAATGTCATTTAATACTCCCGAATCATAGAGTGAATCAAGTTGAGGGTTTAGAAAATTTTCAAGCTCTTGGGAAGATTCGATATTTCGATTGTAAGCAAGCTGTGCACTAATATCATCAAAATCACTTAAGTTTTTCCTGGTTTTAGATGGGATTTTTGGTTTTACTTTCCAATTCATACAAAAGTATAACAGTAGTTCCTGAGGTTATGATGAATAATTAACAACTAGACGATTTCATCAGTGTTTAGATATTCTCTAAATTGCCTATAAACGAAGAATATTGCTATTCCCAAAAGGATTACTGCGCCCGACCATAATCCCCAGACCCTAATGGTATTCATAGTTTTTGCCCGAGAATAGCTATCCAGTGTTGGTGTTATAACCATATCAGGTGTAAACAAAACAACCGTCTCTGCTGAACTCAAGTAATTTTCTCCAGCTACAAAACCATTAACCTCTACAGCTATTTCGACACGACGATTTACAAGAGAGGGAGGTAATACAACCTCTGGGGTAAAAGTCTTACGTAAGGTTGTTTTTTCTCCTTTAACGACTGAAACAATATCTCTTTCTGGGCCTGTAATATTAAGTAGTCTGTCATTATAAAACCAAGTGACACCCACCCTGTTAGAATCTATTAAAGAATCCACTGTGAGAATAATATCAAAACTTTTAGATGGATATTCCTGATCCGTAGGTTTCTCAAGTTGCAGTTTCAGGGCTGGGTTTGAAACAATTTTCACCTCTTGATTGTACTCCTGCTCTTCTGTCTGTGCATAAACCGTGTCATAGAAAATTTGTGTGAAAAGTACCATAGCCATAATAACCATATGGACGATGATATTTCTTAGAGGTTTCTTAGTTTTGTACATATAACACTAATAAGTGATTAATTATAGCAATTTTTAAAATAGAATTCGTTATTTCCTGTTTAAATTGATATCTGACACTTCCATATTCTTCGGTAATGCTATTATCTGTAGTACAAATTCAGCAATATCCAATGGATTCATCCACCCACTCCAGTCATTATTCTCAACTCCAGTAGCTTTTTCAAAGAAATTTGATTTAAAACCCCCTGGATTTAAACCGATGACTCTACATTTTGTGTTTTTTAATTCAAGTTGTAAATTCGCGTTTAATCCACGAACTGCCCATTTTGAAGAGCCATAAGCGGCTTGATTCTCGTAAGCTTTGGAGCCAACTGTCGAACCAATATTTACGATATCTGCTTCATTGGATTTTATTAAATCAACCAACTCAGAGACCAAGAACAATGGAGCGATAACATTCAATTTAAATAACTTCAATGTCTCTTCATAATCTACTTTCCCTAATTGTTTAACCGACAACATTCCAGCACAATTTATTAAAACATCAAATTTCGAATACTTTTCTTTGATAGTTTTGACGACTGCATTCAATCCATCCTCTTCTGTGAGATCACCTTTTATATGTTCAATTTTTAAATCAGGAATTGACCTGGAGATACCGACTACTTTATATCCTGCATCCAATGCTTTTTTTGCAAGCTGATAACCTAAACCATCGCTAACTCCTGTTATGATTATAGTTTTCATAATAAATTTAATAAATTACTCTTTTATATCATATAATTAGAGCAATTATTAGACACTCAATGAAAATTTCAAATCAGAATATATCTTTATAGAGAATTACGCAGAGGATGTAAAATCAGTTTCAGTGTAATACAAAGTAAACAAATTACAATAATAATATATAAAAAGAGCTTCCCGAAAAATGGGAGCTCTTTAAATTTATTGGTACAAAGCAGGTGTAATGTCCTTATGAGATTATTAGCCAATCGTAGGAAATGATGTTTTGTGTGTGAACTTATATCATTGGCTGGCCAGCTAGGACTCGAACCTAGAACCTATCCGTTAACAGCGGATTGCACTACCATTGTGCTACTGGCCAATATTATATATGCTAGAACCCAACTATTTTGTTATCAATACTTTTCTTATATAGTCCCCCCGTACAACTTCGCTACGCTCGTTTACGAGGTTAATTCGGTTAGACTCATACTTCGCATTAGCTCGTATTCGTCAACACCTCATTAAATTGTGCTACTGGCCAACATTTGCCTAAATCAATCACACTTTATCTGTGTAATGAGGTCCCGTATAACTCGCGATGCTCGTTTACGGGACAAATTCGGCTAGACTCTCACTTCGCTTAAGCTCGTGCTCGTCAACGCCTCATTTGATTATACCCGAAAACACATATTCGACCAATTGCGAATTTGAAAACAAAACAAATTCAGTAATAAATTCAAAATGTGAGACAATATGTGTCCGAATCTTGTATTATTACTCTTTCAATTTTATGATTAGTCATGAGCGATACTAACATTATAAAAGACTTAAAATCAAAAGGCTTAAAACTAAACAATTCAAGAATGCAAATTCTTGAATTATTCCTCGGCAATCATAGATCCCACAGTGCACCAGAGCTTGTAGAATTATTGAAAATGAAAATGGACAGAGCTACTGTTTATAGGAATCTTAACTTTTTTGTCGAAAATAAAATCCTTGACCAGATTCAACTACAAGGGGAAACTCCCAAATACGAATTAGCGGCTCTCGAACACCATCATCATCTGATATGCAAACACTGCAAAAAGATATCATCCATCCAATCCAAATCTTTGGAGAATGCACTCGAAACCACAACTAACGAAATCAAGGATTTCACTATTACAGATCATGTATTTGAGTTTTACGGTTTATGCAAAGATTGTTTAAACAATGAAGAATAAACTGTTCAAATCCAAGAAATCATTATTTTTGCTCTACCTGGGGATCTTCTTGTTATTTGCAATAATCAGCTATTTCTTTGTCAATCCTTTATTTATGGTCATCTATCAAGTACTACGGGTGACATTGATTGGCTTGACCACATTATTCATATTTCTGAGCATTTTGGTATTCGTTGGACTTAGGGATCAAGCAGTTGAAATCATTAAAAGAGTAATTGATGGATCGCTCACTTCAATCGATATCTATGAAGCATTAAAACGTTTTTCACGAAATGCTTTAAAAAAATTGAAGAATCTATTGAAAAACTTGGCACCTTTATACGCATTTACAATCAATGTATACCTCTATTTCTTTTTAATTTTCATTTTTAAATATGTAGGTTCAATTTTTGATGTTACTATTTTTACTATTGTTCTCACTTTCATTTTAGTCATTACCACGGCATTCTTAACCAGGCCTGGAAATCGCAAAGACTTTGATTCTTTCAAAGACAGTTTTGTAGCCAATTTTACCGATTTCTTCGAAATTACATTATTCGTATTTTTTCTTACAATTGACTCTGAGAAATTATTTTTCTTGCCAGATAGTTTGAACACCGAGTTAGTATCAAGAATTGGGGATTATGACCTTATGGTCAGAGGTATCAATATTTACGATAATTTCAATACCACGATAAATATAATTCTGTTCATTCTAATAATTGAAATAGCCAGAAATGCTCTAGGTTTTTATCTAATCGCCAAGAAATATGCTGAAGTTTTAGAAAAATCAGAAATAAAAGAAAAGGAATCTATTTTAAAACTTTCGATAAAACAAAGCTTGTATCAGAATATTGACGATATTATCAAGTTTATTACATATATAACTTTTGTAGTCTTTGTCTTCCTATTTTTCCCCCGACTAAAACTATTGGCTATGGCTGTGGCAAGTTTTGCTGCTCTTGTAGCTGATTTTCTTTTCACCGATAGACTCACCGCTACTACCGAAAAGAAACAAGACTTACTTGGTAAAATACTTACAAGGTTATTCCGGTTATAATACAGTCGTTTTTCTGCTATAATGCGTAGAACTTTAAATTCGAATATTTCACATCATCAACATGTACAAAATAAACGATACCATCGTCTACCCTATTTATGGTTGCGGTAAAATCAAAGATCTCCACAAAGAAGAAGTGGGCGGAAATCTTATAGAATATTACGAACTGGAGTTTCCAGATACAAATATAAGTATTTCGATTCCAGTATCACAAACAGACAATCTCAGTGTTCGTAAGCCCATGAAAAAAGAAGACCTAAAAACCGCTCTAAAAAATCTCTGGAAAAAAGTAAAACTTGATAAAGATGATGCCATCAATATGGACGTAATAGCAAAGGAACATCTTAATACCGGTACTGTTGAAGATGCTATCAAATTGATCAATATGATCAAAGCAAGTGAAAGAACCAAAAGCGAAAACAATAAAGCATTGAGTTTTTCTGATGATTATAATCTAAAAATTGCTATAAACTTCGTTCGAAGTGAAGTTGAACATGTTTTAGGAAAGAAAGCATCAAAGGAAAACAAACTGACTATCGAGTAACCTCGAAGTAAAAAACTCTACCCACAATAACGAATTTCACCAATACTGAGACACTCGGAATTATCATCTTCATGTTTTTTGCAGGATTATATGTTAATCTTATTTTATTGAGTAATTATAATCTACAAAATATGAAAAGTAATAAAGTCATCCTCTTCTTAATAATTTTTTCATTCTTTGCTTTGTTAATCTGCTGTTGTGTTTTTATGTTTACATTATCTTCAGTCCCAGCCTATGAAAATGACTACTCAACGCAAGTTGTAAAGAGTGGAGATGAAATGCAAAATGTAGCAATAATTGAAATAAATGGAATCATTTCTAGTCAGAAACAAATTGACCTTTGGGGAAATGAAACACCTGATATGGCAAGCGAAATAATCAACCAAATTGATCAAGCACAAAACGATGATGATGTAAAAGCATTGCTTCTCAAAGTCAATACACCAGGTGGGGAAGCATACGCTTCAAAACTGATTCATAATCAACTCGTTGAATTCAAAGAATCTGGGAAACCATTGGTAGCACTTATGCAAGACACAGCAGCGTCTGGTGGCTATATGGTTTCAGTACCCGCAGATGAAATTGTTGCTTCTGAAATAACAACCACAGGAAGTATTGGAGTAATTGTCACTGGCACCGACTTCGAAGAGTTATACAAAAAACTTGGTATAAAAGAATTCACTGTAATAAATTCTGAAGGAGACATGAAAGTGTTGGAAAATTTAGAAGATAAAGAAAGTGAATCATACAAAATCTTGCAGGAGATCTTAGACGATGTATATAACGATTTCGTAGAAATGGTAGCGAATGGTCGCTCTATGAGCAAAGCAGAAGTAATTGAACTTGCTGATGGGAGAATATACAGTGGTAAGCAAGCAAAAGACTTGGGACTAGTAGATGAATTAGGCGAAGAGAAAGAAGCTTTTGATCTAGTTGCTAGTCTAGCAAATATAGACAATCCTAATTTTATAAAATACGAGAACGATGGTAATCCATTCTCCCTATATAGTATGTCGCTTAAAAAAATACTTTTTCCAGAACTTTCAGCAGTAGAATCCAAAAAGCCGGGATTATCAGTTCAGTACCTGATGAAAATCTGATTAATGAAGATCACCAGACTCAAAAGAGGTGTACGAAATACACAAAAAATTGCCATTTATGTTGACTCAAAGTATACTTTTAGTGTATTAGAAAGTATACTTGTTGATGAAAACCTATATATTGACAAAGAAATCACAGCAGAAGACCTTGATAGAATAAAAGATTTGTCAGAATCACTAGAGTTAAAAGTAAAAATAATAAACCTGATATCACGAAGACCAAGATCTGAGAGAGAAATACAACAATATCTTTCAAAGCAAAAAATCAAAGATAGTGCTGAGAAATTGATAAACATACTGAAAGATGAGGGACACATTGATGATACGAAATTTGCAAATTGGTGGATAGATCAGAGAGTAACATTTAAAAATCGAAGTATTAACCAAATAAAAAGTGAACTATTAGGTAAAGGCATAAGTAATGATATAATTGAAAACGCGATTGGGGAAGCAGACATGTCAGATAGTGAGATTTCGTCGATAAAATTTCTCGCCGAAAAAAAACAAAGATTATTAATGCATAAGAACCTTACAACAGAGCAGATGAATGAAAAAGTGGTGCAATTCCTCCTAAGAAAAGGTTTTCGCTGGGAACTCATTCAAAAAGCACTGGAAAAGTAATTAATAAGTTAATTATTAACCTGTTAAGTATATGAATAATATTGGTGCAAAAATAAAAACTGCTAGAGAGGATGCAAAAATGTCTCAACTTCAAGTAGCTGTTGCTTTGAGTGTTTCAGACAAAACAATCTCTGGTTATGAATCAAACCGTATCTGTCCTCCTATCGATAAATTACAGCAAATCAGCGATCTTCTTAAAAAACCAATCACATTCTTTCTTGAGAATGATACAAAAGACTACAAAATTGCATCTCGCCTGACAGCAGTTGAAATTGCACTAAGAGACATCAGACAGGAACTTAGGGAAATCAAAGTCCTTTCCCAGAAAAATAATTTAGATTAATACTTTTACAAAAGCACCTACTAGATGGTAAAATCATTAATCGCTTTATGCAGTTGTAATTATTTATAAATTTGACCATGAATACAGATTTGCTTACAAAAGTTGAACAGAACTTTGTTAGAAGAGTTCCTGAAATCTCCGTTGGTGATCAGGTAGAGGTACACACATTAGTTCGTGAAAAAAATAGACAAAGAATCCAGGTATTCAAAGGCCTAATAATTGCTATCAAAGGATCTGGATTGAGAAAGATGTTCACAGTTAGAAAAATTAGCTCAGGAATTGGTGTAGAAAAGATCTGGCCATTACATAGCCCAAATATTAAAAAAATCGTTATCACCAAAAAAGGTAACACGAAAAGATCAAAACTATACTACTTACGAGATAGAATAGGTAAAAAGGCTCTTAAGGTAAGAACTTCCGAAGGTCTACAACTTGAAGATTTCTATGCTGTTGCTGAAGAAGAAAATACCCCAGAAGAAGTAGTAGAAGATGAAATCGTAGAAGAAGAAGTTGTCTCAGAAAAAGTAGCCACAGAGGAAGTTACTGAAGAAAAAACTGAGAAATCAAAAGATGAAGAACCTGGCGATAAAGACAGCAAGTAATCATCTCGAACTAGAATTACTTTCCAAAGGTTTTAAAAACATAATCGGTATCGATGAAGTTGGTCGTGGGGCTTTTGCTGGACCAGTTGTTGTCGGAGCATATATCTTCACAAAAGATTCCA
>JAGQLL010000049.1 GCA_020429395.1 Candidatus Dojkabacteria bacterium
ATAAAAAAGCAGTTCTTGATTGGATACGAAAGAAAAGCAACGGAAAAACCACAATAAAACAAAACGAAAGAGAGTTAAAAGGCAAACTTAGATATTTTCTAATAGAACCATTTGTTGAACATGATAATGAATATTATCTGTCTATGAATACAACCAGAGAAACTGACACTATTCGCTTTTCAGCTAAAGGTGGTGTTGAAGTCGAGGAAAATTGGAAAGATGTGATTGATATCAACATACCATTTGTATACAAACAAGTTTCAATAAATAAAGAGTTAGAGAAAAATCTCTCAAAAAAGCTTCCCGATGCGCATAGAACCCAAATCATTAGATTTATATCGGCAGTTTATGAAATATTCAAAAATTTCGACTTCACATATTTAGAAATTAATCCATTTGTAATTAATGAAAATGAAGTGTCAATATTGGATCTTGTCGCTAGAATTGATAGCACTTCAGTTTACAAAAACAGACAGCTTTATCATGAGATCGGAGAGCCTGAATTTCCAGCACCATTCGGTGGTGAAATAAGTTCAACAGAAAGTAAAATAGAGCAACTGGACGAAAGTTCGGGTGCTTCCTTGAAGTATAGATTGATAAATCCGGAAGGGAAGGTCTGGTTTCTAACTTCCGGTGGGGGAGGTAGTGTAATTTTTGCAGATACAGTTGGTGACTTGGGATATCACTCCGAGATTGCAAATTACACGGATTATAGTGGCAACCCTAATACAGACGAGACCCAGGAATTCTGCGAGATTATTTTTTCTGACATGTTCAAAAGCAAGAGAAAAGATAAGGTTTTAATTGTTGGAGGAGGAATTGCAAACTTCACAGACATCGCAAAAACTTTTACAGGTGTGGCAAGAGCTATAGAAAAACACCATAAACAGTTTATTGACCAAAAAATAAAAATTTTTGTTCGTAGAGGAGGTCCAAATTACAAAAGAGGACTAGAATTTATGCAAACCATTGCGGATAAATACCAAATTCCAATTTCTGTTCATGGACCTGAAATGTATATGACAGAAGTAGTTAAAACAGCACTTGAAAATTAAAATGAAAAAATTATTTACAAAAAATACAAAAGTTATCTTTTTTAACGAGCATCCTGTGCCCATACAGGCAATGCTCGATTTCGATTGGATTTGTGCAAAATCAGAACCATGTGTTTCTGCAATAGTAAATCCCAAAAAAACAGGTTTTCATAAAACATTTTTCGGACCGAAAGAAATACTTATTCCCGTTTTTAAATCTTTGGAGGAGGCAGTCAAATTCGCCCCTCAAGCAGATGTTTTAATTAACTTTGCTTCAATAAGAAGTAGCTTTGAGAGTACAAAATTGGCACTTGCTACAAAGACTATTAGATCGATAGTCCTGGTAGCGGAAGGAATCCCGGAAAATCAGACTAGAGAATTAATACGTATTGCCAAGAAGAATAAAAAATGGATAATTGGTCCTTCAACTGTTGGAGCAATCAAGGCAGGGGCGATCAGAATTGGGTATAGTGGAGGAAGTAGTGAAAACATCATTGAAAGCAAACTTTATCAACCTGGAAGCGTAGGTGTGGTTACAGTTTCTGGAGGAATGTCGAATGAGGTTTATAGCATAGTAAACAAAAACACCGACGGAGTGAATGAAGGTGTCGCAATAGGAGGAGATACTTATCCTGGCTCAACCATTTTAGAAAATGTCATGAGGTTACACGAAAACCCCGAAATAAAAATGTTGGTAGTACTGGGAGAAATCGGAGGAACAGACGAATACGAAATCGCCGAAGCAATCAAAACAGGGAAAATCGATAAGCCAGTCGTTGCATGGGTTTCGGGTACCGTAGCAGAATTATTCCAAACCGAAGTTCAATTTGGTCATGCAGGAGCGAGATCAGGAAGTCGCAAAGTATCTGCACTAGCGAAAAACAAAGTCCTTAAAGAAGCCGGTGCATATGTTCCAAAATCATTCAATCAATTTGGATATCTGATTAAAAAAGTATTTGAAGACGAAGTACAAAAACGAAAAGGATACACACTTCCGACTCAAGTAATTCCGCAAGTACCTCCGCAGGACTTTGATATTGCTCTTCGAGATGGATTAGTTAGGAGAAGAACTTCAATAGTATCTGGAATTAGCGATGATAGGGGAGAAAAATTAACATACAAAGGAGTGGACATTGATAAAATTGTTAAGAAACCTCTTTCTCAGACAATAAATGCACTATGGTTTGAGAATCGACTGGATAAAACCGGCATGGATTTTCTAGAGTTGTGTTTGAAATTAACAGCCGATCATGGACCAGCGGTAGTGACAGCTCATAATGCCATCACTACAGCCAGAGCTGGGAAAGACCTAGTCTCATCTGTCGTATCTGGCCTTCTCACAATTGGTCCCAGACACGGAGGCGCTATAAATGACTCTGCAAAATGGCAGTTTCAATGTGTTGCTACTAAAATTAATCCCACAGAGTTTGTTAAAGAAATGAACTTGAAGGGGGAATTGATTATGGGAATCGGACACAGGGTCAAGTCTGTACAAAACCCTGATGAAAGAGTCCAGTTAATTAAAGACTTTGCTCGAAAAAATCTCAAAAAATCAGCACATTTAGATTACGCTCTGCTAGTTGAAACCGAAACCACAAAGAAAAAGAATAATCTAATTCTAAACGTCGATGGAGCAATTGGATCGGTTTTCCTGGACATATTGAAATCCAATAATTACAAAGATGATGAGATTCTCGAACTTATAGAAATTGAATTATTCAATGCCATTTTCTTACTTGGACGCACGATAGGAATAATCGGACACGTCCTCGATCAAAAGAAGATGAAAGAACCTCTCTATAGGCATCCATGGGATGATATTTTGTATAAGTAATGGGTGTTAAGTATAATTATTTCAATTAATCATTAATCACACTGAATGAACATACTATTAACAGGCGGAGCAGGGTATATCGGGTCACATTGCACTTTAGAGTTGATAAAAAGAGGCCACAAAGTAACCGTACTAGACAATCTCGAACGAGGACACCAAGAAACACTAGATTCCATCATGCAACTAGTAGGGGAGTTTGAATTTTTAAAACTCGACCTACGTAACCTAGAAGAACTCCGAAACGGACTGAGAGATAGACAGTTTGATGCAGTGATACACTTCGCTGCTTATATTGACGTAGGAGAATCAGTGAGAGAACCTGCAAAGTATTTCGAGAATAATGTAGTTGGAAGCCAATATTTATTCCAAGTACTTTTAGAGAACAAAGTGAACAATGTAATTTTCTCTTCGAGTGCGGCAGTATACGGAACCCAAGAAATTGTTCCAATCCCAGAAACCGCAGAAAAGCATCCGGACAGCCCTTATGGGGAGACAAAGTTGTTGATGGAAATGATTCTTGAAAACTATTGCCAATATTCAGGTATGAACGCAGTTGCTTTGAGATATTTCAATCCATCTGGAGCAGAAGGCAATATAGGGGAGAGGCACTATCCCGAAACCCATGCTGTCCCCAGAGTCTTAAAAGCATTGCTAGACGACAATTTCACATTCGGAGTGTTTGGGGATGACTATAATACTCCGGATGGTAGTTGTATTCGAGATTTTATCCATATTCAAGACTTAGTAGATGCCCATATCGCTTGTATAGATTTTTTGAACACCAATAAAGGTTTTCATGCATTTAATGTAGCGACTGGTAAAGGTACAAGCGTTCTAGAGTTAATAAAAACAGCAGAGGAGGTTTCTGGTAGAAAATTAGACTACAAAATCCAATCAAGACGTGAAGGAGATCCAGCACAACTTGTTGCAGACCCAACGAAAATTAACACAGAGATTGGTTGGAAGGCAAAATATGATATCAAAGACATTCTCAAATCAGCATGGGAATTCGAACAAAAACGCCCGGAGAGTGATTATCATTGAGGTCATTCGCGGTTTAACCGCGGAACCTCGTTTTCCCTTAAAGTTCGTTTGAGAGAGTATACGAGACTCCGTGGTTAAATCTCGGAGTGACTCAAAAGTATTAATTCAATGCTCTTACCCAAAACTCATAAAGGTCTACAAACGTACACTTTTCATCAATCTAATGATATAATTCCTATATATTCTTAGCAAATAAATTTGGAAATCCTTAACACTATTAAAAGTCGCGTCAAAAATATTCTACATCCTGAGGAAACTAGAAATAACATTCTACATGGAAATCTTCGAAGCAATCTAATACTGGCTTCAGGCATGGTATTAACTTATTATAATACAGTGAAATATCCTATAGATCCTTTGGATGTATTTATAACCAACGTTGCCATTGGAGCAAGGATTTTTTCAGTAGGGAACATATTGTCTGGTATGGTTAGAGATGGAGTAGAGATTGTTTCAGCTGGAAAAGACTTTATTAGAGGAAGAAACTTACTCCAGACTAACCCTGAAGACGAAGATACTAAGATTCAATATGAAAATAGTCGCAACGCCTTAAAGTTTGTGTTTATGGATGCTCTAAGGAATCTCTCAATCAACTCAATGCCACTTTTATCTACGGCATGGATGAGCGTAGCAGACGGGTTAAGCCCTGATTATAATTATGAATTGGAATTTATTATACCTTCGCCCGAGATTCAACCAACCCCGGATTCATCAATATAAGGACTCAAAGTCTTCTAGAATAAATTATTTTGAACAAAAGAACCCATAGTTATCCACAATCGATACAAAATGTTTTAATCCCATAGTTATCCACATTTAGTGATTTATCGTATCATTTCCGTATCCCCCATTTTTCATTTATTCCGTGAAACAGTGGAATTGTATATCGGATATTTACCAAATATCGCCCTACTCTCGTTACAAAAATTCCGAAACTATGGTTTAATACTGATATAGCTTTTTTCACTATGAAAATTGGAATCGATTTATCCCCTGTAGAGAAAGATCCAGCTGGTATTGGTCAATATTCACTTAGCTTATTCACTGAATTATGCAAAATTGATAAAAAGAACTCATATATCGTATATACTTCTACCCCCTTCCTGTTTGCGA
>JAGQLL010000050.1 GCA_020429395.1 Candidatus Dojkabacteria bacterium
TAGTTTCCTGATCTGGATTTTTGCCTGTGTCTAGTATTTTGCTCTGTCGTTCGTATTCATAATTTATAACTTTTTCTAGAACAGAAATTGATCCAATATTTTTCACTTCTACCTTATATTTCGGTAAACCTTTGTCGCCAGGCTTTTTCAAGGACATGTTGAGCTCAAATCTCATCTGACCTTTCTCCATATCTGCTGTACTAATATCCATATACCTCACAATCTGTCGTAGTCTTTTTGCGAATACAAGCACTTCTTTAATATCTTGAAAATCAGGTTCAGTGACAAGTTCAACTAGTGGCACTCCTGATTTATTAATATCAATAAGCGTTTCATTTTCAATATGAATTGATTTTGCTGTATCTTCCTCCATGTGTATCCTTGTGATTCTGATTCTCTTCGCGTCTTTATCAGTTTCGATCTCGAGATAACCCTCGTAACAGAACGGCAAATCATACTGCGAAATTTGATAACCTTTTGGTAAATCTGGATAGAAATAATGCTTTCTATCGAATTTCGATTGTTTATTAATATTACAATTTAGGGCTAATCCTAATTTTAAACATTTCTCAATTGCTACTTTATTTGGAACAGGTAACGCTCCTGGAAGTCCCAGACAAACAGGACAAGTATATGTGTTTGGTGCACTACCGAAATATTTAGCATTGCAACTACAGAACATTTTCGATTTTGTAGATGGCTGGATATGTACTTCCAGGCCTATCACAAGTTGATACATTTTAATTATTTAATAATTTTTCAAATAAATATGCCGTTGTTAGGACGGATTTCTCGTCAAATTGACTTCCTATAATCTGTGTTCCGATTGGTAAGCCATTTCTATCAAAGCCTGTCGGAATACTAATACATGGAAGACCTGCCAAAGCACTTGGTTCCGTAAGAACATCTGCAAGTTCGCCGAAAATTGGATTATTCTTCGTTACGCCAAGTTTAGGTGCTGTTGTTGGCATAGTTGGAGCCATAATCACGTCAACTTCCTTAAATGCACTATCGAAATCTCTGATTATCAGGGTCCTCACTTGCTGGGCTTTTTTGTAGTAAGCATCGTAATAACCTGATGAAAGTGTATATGCGCCAGTCATACTTCTTTGAATTGCTTCATGTCCGAATCCTTCACCTCTATTTAATGCGATTTGATCCAAAAGACTTTCTGCGTTTTCTTGTGAAAAATGACCATATCTAATACCATCAATCCTGGCTAGATTCGATGAAACTTCGCTCCTCTGAACAACTGTATAAACTGCAATTGAATACTTCGGATCTAGTAAATCAATTTCCACAATTTCTGCACCTTGTTTTTCAAGTAATTTAATACTTTCTAATACATTTTTGAGTACATCTGGATCTATTCGGTCATCGAAATATTGTCTTGGTAGTCCGATTTTTAGATTTTTATTATATTCTTCAAGATTCTCAGTCAAATCCTGTGGAGGTTCCTGGATTGAAGTGGCATCGTATTTATCCTGACCCGATAATATTTTGTGTAAAATCGCAACATCTTCTACAGAATTTGTCATAACTCCAGGTCGATCAAGAGATGAACCCATCGCTATGACACCATATCTACTAATCCTACCAAAAGTTGGAGCAAAACCAACTAAACCACACCAAGCAGCAGGGCCTCGAACAGAACCTGCTGTCTCTGAGCCGATTGAATATACACTCATATTTAAGGCTACAGCGGTCGCAGAACCGCCACTAGAACCACCTGCGACTCTTAATGTATCGAATGGATTTAAGGTCGTAAAAAAATCGGATGTTTCTGTACTTGAACCATGTGCGAACGCATCCATATTAGTCTTTCCAA
>JAGQLL010000051.1 GCA_020429395.1 Candidatus Dojkabacteria bacterium
TAGTATTACGAAACTTTATCAATGCATATAAACCAAAAGCTTCTGTCTTCTATCATAGTGTTGGAGGATTTATTAGCGCAGGTTCTGCAGACTGTAGCTTGAATTATTATGCTCCAGGTATCGAATTGGCAAATACTTATGGACAATACGAAGTTATTGAAGCTGGAAATCCTTTTACATATGAAATTACTGGGGACATTACTGATTGGATGGCAAAGAATAGTCTCACAGGAATTAATGTTGAGTTATCCTCGGCAGAAGGAACAGAATGGGAAAGGAATTTAATGGGTATACAAAATTTATTAGAAAACTATGGCGAATAAAATAAGTAATTTTTACAAAAATGTCTTCGGTGACACCAGAAGGGTTGTTCAGATGAGAATAATCTTGCTATTGACTGTAGTTTTAATTCTACTTTTCACTGTATCGCTGAAGATCACGAATACTTCCCCATCTGAAATATTGAGGAGATTAAATAATAATGATCAAGATAATTATGGCTATGGTGCATCAGATCAGCCAAGTGGCCCTGTTAACTGGAATGTAAGTATCCCCGAAGGTTACAGTCTTATAAATGATGGTGCATTTATAAATGAGAATTTTGAGTTATTTTATGATCGCCACAAAGATCAGTATATAGTGAATATTCTCAAAGGTGACGAGTATGATTACGATCAGTTAGTTCAGTTTATTGAAAGTAAACTGTTAAATGTAAAAGAAATTGATGACCAAAAGTATCTATCTTTAAGCAAAGTTCAATATATCGATCAAAGACATTTGCAGTATTCCAACATTTATGATGAGGTTGAAACTGACGAAATATTAGATTAAATAATTATTCACCTAGTAATTGGCTGAGAGCGTTTTCAATCGAAAGTGTCTGATTTTGATCACTTTCCCTTCTCTTTAGCTCTACTCCATCTCCAGTTCGTTTAGAAATAACAATTCTCCATGGAATTCCTATCAAGTCTGCGTCAGCAAATTTTGAGCCAGGATTTACACCTTCACGATCATCGAAAAGAACTTCGATACCTTTTTCAATCAGGGTTTTATAAATATCCTCGGCTTTTGTTTTTATATCTGAATCTTCAAGATTTAAACCTAATAGATGGACTTGATATGGTGCAACTGATTCTGGCCAAATGATACCCTTCTCATCGTGCGAAACTTCTACAATTGTTGCAAGTGTGCGGCCAAGACCAATTCCGTAACATCCCATAAAAAATTCTTTCGACTTTCCATCTGAGTCTACAAACACCGCGTCTTGCATCTTTTTCGAATAGTGCTGACCTAGTTGGAAAATATTTCCCACTTCAATCCCTTTTTTCTCTATTAATTTTGACTTTCCATCAGGTGATAAGAACCCTGACTGTGCATGTGCTACGTCACCTTCGATTTCATGTTTGAAATCTCTACCATAGTTCACATTTATTGAGTCTGTTGTTTCTTCTTTTTGACCGCCAATAAAATTATTCACTGTTTTTAGTGAATTATCCGCAATAAAAGTCACATCAAAATTTTCGTATCCCCATGAATGAACCCAACCTGGTTTTGAGCCAATTGAGTTAATATCTTCTGCTGTAGCATCATCAAGTAAACCTACTAGATTTAGTAATTTCTCTAGTTTATTTTTGTTGACTTGTAAGTCACCTCTAATTGTAACAATGTAGATTTTGCCGTCTACTCTATTCTTATACACAACATTCTTTAAAAATCTTTCTGCAGGTAATTTGTAATTTTTAATATTATCTTCCATTGTTTTGACCCATTCAGGTTGTTCTACTATTTCCATAGGCTTTAATTCTTCTTCTGGATTGACTTCTTCAAGCTTGAACTCTGCAACATCTTCATGTCCTATATAACTTCCGTCTTCAGAAACGAAATATTTACTCTCACCTACTTCACTCTCCACAACAAATTCATGGCAATATTCTCCACCAAAGTATCCATTGTCAGCAGGTACTATATCAAACTTCAAACCAACCCTTGTGTAGATCTTCGAATAAGTATCACGCATGTTTTCATATTCTTTTTTAAAGTCTTGGTCGTCTGTATGGAAAGAATAGGCATCTTTCATGATGAATTCCCTAACACGTAGCAACCCTCCTCTAGCACGTAACTCGTCTCGAAATTTATACCCCATTTGGTAGACATTGAATGGCATGTCTTTATATGTCAGTTGAAATCTCCTCACAACATCAACAAACATTTCTTCAGCCGTACCTCCAAGTGCAAATTTCGCACCCCTTCTATCCTCAACGGTCATTAATTCATATCCCCCTGATTTATCACGATTCGTCTCTTCCCAAAGCTCTATTGGATGCAAAACAGGTGCAGACATTTTTTGTGCACCAGATTTATCCATCTCCTCTTCAACAATTTTTACAATCTTATCGAATACCCTCTGTCCAAGTGGCAGTAAATAATATCTACCTGCAGTCGATTCACGGATGTAACCTGCTTGGTAGAGAAGTTTATGTGAGTCCTGTGTCATATCTTTGAGCGGCTCACGAACTGTTTTACCGAATAATTTTGAGTAGCGCATATTTTAAATCCCGTAAGTATTAATTTGGTTCTGAACCCAGAATTCTAAATCCTGAATTTCTCAGAATGGTAAATCATCTGGATCGATTATTTCTTCTGCATTACTTGCTGAGGAAGTTGTAGATTTCGACTTTGATGGAGCGCTTTTGTCATACTCTGACGAACTTGCAGGACCTTGTTCGTAGCGACTAATCAAACTTATAGTCTCAGCAACAATTTCTGTTTTATAATTTTTTTTACCTTCCTGGTCATCCCATGATCTAGTTGTCAATCTTCCTGAAATATAAAGCCTTGTTCCCTTTTTTGCTCTTTGGGCAAGGTTCTCTGCTTGTCTTCCCCATACAACAACATTATGAAAATTGGTCTCTTCTTGCCACTCATCGCTATTTTGTGATTTGTATCTGCGGTTGGTAGCAACACCAAAAGATAAAACGGATGTACCAGTTCCAGTAGTTCTGAGATTTAAATCATTAGTAATATTTCCAATAATCTCGGCTCTATTTAAGTC
>JAGQLL010000052.1 GCA_020429395.1 Candidatus Dojkabacteria bacterium
AATATTAAGATTAGAAGATTTTCGAATAGTTTGAACATCTCTCTGAAGCCCCAGGAGTATGGTGAGGTTAAAATCGTTTTTAAAACAGAGAGGGCTTTAGATAAAGATATAAACGTAAAAATTAACGCCCAACCATTTGTTGTGCAGACATTAAACGAAGAATTTATTGTTGAGACGGGTAGATTACTCGTAGGGAATTATTTGTTGGAGTTCTCTTCTCCTGATTTTGTCGATTTTAGTGAAAAATTTAATTTATTATCCGGTAACTCGGAAATTGTCTACAATCTTGTACCATCTGGAGACCTTGTTGCTGAATTCAGGGATTATTTATCAGAAAGCATTATTGAACCAGAAGAAGTTGCCGTTTTCTTAGAAGGCGAAGAAATCGAAATGTCAGACATGGAAACACCCGGGAAATTTGAATTAAAAGATATTGTTATAGACAAAGAATATACCATTACTTCCAAATTAACAGGCTTCATTTATCGAGAAGTAAAGATAAAACCCGAACAGGGTCTGAACTCACTCGGAAATGTATATATGTTTCCAGATGATAATGTCATTTTTACGGAGGACAGCCTGATTGTTTCGTCTTATCTAGATGGCACCAATCGAAAGGAATTATACAATGCAAAAAATAAGTGTAATGTTGTTAAAACCAAAGCTCAATACACCCTTTTCGCTTGTGGATCAAACTTCTTACTTTATGAGAAATCGGCTAGTGATTACAAACTTATTCGAGAATATGTGATAACAGGCGGAAAATATGACCTTAATACCAAAAATTTGCAGATGTTATTACTCAGTAACGATTTAAAATCTATACAACAAGTACACTCTTCGATTAACACGTCAGTATTGTATACTCATAACAAAGAAATAGATTCGATTGTTGTTGACAAGACCGGTGTAATCTATTTTTCAGATAACGAAGCAATATACATGTTGCAAGATAATGGGGTTGAGAAAATAATTGATGGTAATTATAGGTTGGATATGGTTACGCCCGATAATAACTCAATTTTAGCCTATGGTAACAGAACAACAAACCAAAGTAATATTTGGAGGATTGATACTAAAAGTAGGTTCGCTACGAAGATTACATTTCTTCCAAATGAATATACGGATCTAGATTTCGAAGGTACAGAAGTTGTTTATTACGTTGTCAATGATGCACTATTTTCTGGATCAATCAATAATAATAATTTTAAGAAAATTACCGATGATATTGATGGGTATTGGCTACAGGAAGGAAGTAATTTTATACCAGTACAAGTCGATGGTTCCACCCACTTTGTTTCAAAGATAAATTACACTAAAAAACCATTCTACTCGGAATTATAGCTAACCGGTGTCAGTCTCCAATATACAAAAACGTGATAGTTGTTTGCTATCCTAAAAATATGAGTATAGAATATTGTTATATCAATTTTCATCATGTTAACAAACCATCTTGTAAAGCTTGGATTTAGTCAAGGCGAAGCCAAAGTTTATATCGCATTGTTAAACGGCGG
>JAGQLL010000053.1:0-28730 GCA_020429395.1 Candidatus Dojkabacteria bacterium
GAGCAAACGGAACATATACACAGAGAAGTCTGGTGGATGATAATCTAACATTCAATCATTTGGTGATAGTAAACAACTTAAGACCGAGTAGTGTGTATCATTTTAGAGTAGTATCAGCAGATAGTGCAGGGAATGAATCAACTGGAAAGAACGTAGTAACAATAACAGCACAAGTGAGTGAGAATCCGCTAGACATAATCATCTCGAGATTAACAGAGGTGTTTGGTTTTATTCGTTAAAATAGTTTACGCTTGTCAAGAAGTCGCAAAAGAATTAATATAAAGTATTAAAAACTCAAATGGATTCAAAGCCACTAATACAGTTAAAAAATGTAACAAAAGATTTCCAAGTCAAGGTACAGGAAATCAAAGTTTTAAGAGGAATCACTCTGGATGTTATGCAGGGTGAATTTGTCGTTATTCTGGGACCTTCAGGTTCTGGTAAATCTACGATTCTAAATCTTATACTTGGACTTGAACCCCCTACGACTGGAGAAGTTATCTTTAAAGGCATTCCCATACATAATCAAACACCCGATTTTATTGCTGAAATTAGAAAAAGAGAAGTTGGTATGGTTCATCAACAAGCAAACTGGATTAGATCGTTAAATGTGATTGAAAATGTTGGATTCCCACTATCCTTGAGAAACATGCCGAAACATAAAATTATGAACAAAGCGAGAGAAAAACTCGATATTTTTGGTATGGGCGGATGGGCAGACTTTATGCCCAGTGAGCTTTCCTCTGGTCAACAACAAAAAGTAGGACTTGCTAGGGCTCTTGTTACTGATCCTGATATTATTGTTGCAGACGAGCCGACAGGTAATTTGGATTTTAAAAGCGGACGAAAACTAGTAGAGTTGCTTTCGGGATTAACAAAAGATAGTAAAACAGTAATCATGGTCACTCACGATCTAGAATATATTGAATACGCAGATAGAATCATTAGAATTCTTGATGGGAAAGTATTTGAAGAAATTAATAATAAGCACGGCAAACATGATATTGACAAACTTAAACAAAAGATTGTAACCCAGAATGTTGAGGCAGAGAAATTTTATGAGTCTGCTGAAGATAGCGCACCAACAGTCTACAAATCAAAATCGAAAATTCAGAAAATTAAGCAAAACATCAAAAATTTCAATTTAAAGACATTTATTAAAAAAGAATTACAGTCTTATAAGATAATTTTAGAACTGATTTTTGTGGGTTTGACACTTTTATTTGTAGTCATTTCTATTCTATACCGATTCATAGATAAGTTTTTAGGTATTAAATATTGGCCAAACTTTGTTAGAACTATTCAATACAGATTTTCAGACTTATATTACAAATTTATAAATAAAATTGTCCAATTTCGTGGTGAGAGTGTAAATTTTGCAGATATGATTGACTTGTCTATCAAGAATTTATTGGCTAAGAAAACTAGAACTTATGTAACAATAGGTGGCGTTGCTATGGGTATTGCATTTACTGTGTTTTTGGTTTCAATTGGATTTGGTTTAGAACGATTGGTATTACAGAATTTCTCAAAACTTGATCAACTTCGCTCGATTGATGCATATTCGTCGGTGAGTCAAAACGTTCAAATTAATGATAAAACAGTTTCGGACTTAAAGAATATAACTGGAGTGGAACAAGTAATGCCAATTATCGCAATTGCAGGGAAAGTGAATCTTCAAGGTTCTGAAACAGATATTGTTGCTTATGGAGTAGAGAGAGAATATTTGAAAAAGTCCGACTTAAATCTTCTACATGGTGAATTCTTTCCTGATTTACAAATAGCTCAAACTGATAATGTGAAAGGGGAAGAGGATGTTGCAGATGAAACACTAGTAGATGAAGAAGAGAATAATGCAGTTAAAAAAGTTCGAATTCCGCAATCTTCTCAACAACAAACTGTTGTTAATACTGCGTTTTTGGATTTGTATGAAATTGATTATGAGGGTGCAATAGGAAGCGAATTTGAAGTTTCTTTAATTGCTACACAAGAATTGACAGAAGGAGAAGAGGTTGATTTGGAGAGTTATCCTACTACTTATAAAATCACATCTGTGGTATCAAATTTTGCAATTCCAGTAATTTATGTTCCGTTGAAGGATGTGCAGGCACTAGGAGTAAATACTTATTCACAGGCTAGAATTCTAACAGCTTCCCAATATGATGTTTCGGATGTGAGACAAAAGATAGACGTAATGGGATATAGAACAGAATCAATTTTGGACACAATCACACAAATAGAAGCGACGTTTAGAAATATCCGTTTTGTGTTAACTAGCGTAGGTATGGTAGCACTAGCTGTTGCATCTTTTGGAATGTTTAATACCTTAACAGTATCCTTGTTAGAAAGAATCCGAGAAGTCGGCCTTCTAAAAGTAATGGGTATGAAGAGCGTTGAGATTAAGGATTTATTCTTAACTGAGTCAATTCTTCTAGGACTCGGAGGTGGAGTTCTGGGTATTTTAATTGGATTAGTTAGCGGTACTGTGGTTTCAACAATTATATCTTCAATCGCAATATCGCGTGGTTACGAATCTATTCAGGTTGCGACCATTCCTTTTGCATCACTCATGGCAATTCTACTCGTTGCTACAATAACTGGAATGTTAACAGGATTATATCCATCTAGACGGGCAACAAAAATATCTGCACTTAATGCATTAAGATACGAGTAATTCTTATGGGTGATTTTGATATCAGCCAAATCAAGAACGAAAATGAGCAGTCTTTGCCAAAAACCTCGCGAAATTATTCCTCAATTTTAAAAAAATTTCTCATTTTCTTAACTTTCTTAGGGATTCTTTTATCGGCAATATTAATTTATTCCTACAAATATCGTAATAGGCCAGATGATATAACAATTGGATACTCCGACAAAGAAGGGATAGCACTCGTAAATATTTCTGATCATCTGGGCTATTTCACAGATAATGGAATAAAAATTCAATACAGAAATTATGATGACGAGATAGATTTAATCCAGGCACTTTCGGAATCGAAAATAGATGTGGCTTTTGTTGAGGACATATCATTAACCATGGTTGATTTTGATGGTTCGGCTATAAAGATTATTTCTTCCGTTCTTGAAGCTGAAAAATATTTTTTTGTAGTAGATACAAAGAAGGGCATCTTTGATGTCTCGAGTTTAAATGGACAGGATTTAGGAGTTTCCGATTCCTATAAAACAGATTATTGGCTTGAAAATGGTTTGAGTAATTCCGGAGTGAATAAGGGAGATATCAATTTAAAAACATATAAGCCAGGAAAACTGGCTGAGGAATTAGCAAATGCGGAAGTTGCTGGTGTATTTACTTGGCAACCTTATGTATATGAATCAAAGACATTCGAAGGCTCTGAGGTTCAGCAAATTGTCTTACCTGTTCAAAAAGAAGAAGGGGTTTACACCTATTTGATTTCTTCACAGAATTATATAAACAGTAATTATTCAGATTTGAAGAAATTGTTAATGTCTCTTATATCATCTGAAGGATATATAGAACAAAATAGTGATGTTTCAATCGAATTTCTTACCGGAGAATGGGCAACAGACAAAAATTATGTTTCAGATATCTTTGGTACATATAACTATAAAGTTAACATCACAAGAGAATCTAAAGATTCGCTTGAAAAAAGGTATGAGTGGTCAAGTAGGAAATCAAGTACTAACAATGAACAATCCAATATTGAAAGTCTCTACTACTACAATCTTTTGAGAGAAATCGACCCTAAAAGAGCTGAGTTTTGATAGAATGTGTTGTTAATTAATACCCTCTTAAAAATGTTTCAAATTAAAACTTCTAATAATCCTGCTGTTAAAGCCGCTATAAGAAATATTGAAATTATTGAATCACAACTTTCTCAAAATTATAATTTAACATGGCTATTAGCGGGAGGTTCTGCGAGCAAAGTCTATGAAGAGATGAACGATTTACTTGAATTAGATGTCGATTTTACTAAATTAAATATTTCGCTCGGAGATGAAAGATACTCGGAAGATCCTAATCACAAGGGTGCAACATGGCCACTCTACGAGGATATTAGACTATTCAAGGAATTAAAAAAAAGAGGGGCAAACATGTTCGGAATTCTATCTGGTAAATCTCTAGAAAAAGACGCCGATAGGTTTAATAATTTTCTACGTGAGAGACTGAAAAATAGTGATTATATTTTTTGTAATCTTGGAATCGGAATAGATTCGCATACTGCAGGAATTATCCCAATGGGGGAGAGAGATTTGTTCGAAGAAGTGTATCCTGCAAATCGTCTAGCCGTTGGCCATATACATGGAGGTGTTCATCCGAAAAGGATTACTGTTACACCAGGATTGTTACAAAAATCAAACAAAATCACGGTCTATTTTACAGGAGTGGATAAAAAACCAGTTTTAGAAAAGTTGAATACATTCAAAGAACTTGAAAAAATGCAAAATGCAATTTTTAAACATCCAGCACTTATTACGTCGTTGATGTCTGCCGAAGTATTTACGGATCAAACAATATCTTAATTATTAATTTGTCTTATAATGAAAAAAGAAATTGGTTTTATTGGTCTAGGTAGTATGGGTTTGAATATGGTGTACAAATTACTAGATAGGGGTTATACGGTTCATGCTTGGAATAGAAGTGAAGGTTCTAGATCTGACGCCAAAACTGCTGGTGCAAATACATATGAATCATTGTCAGAAATGGCCAACTCGATGAATGCAACAGAAAGAGTATTCTGGAGTATGGTAAGTGCAGGACCTGCTGTAGATGAAGTACTAAGCGAGTTGAAAAAACATGTCAAAAAAGGTGACATAGTTGTGGAGGGCGCAAATTCATTCTATGAAGATAGTGTTAGACGTCACAATGAGTTTGAAAAATTAGGTGTTAATTATTTTGATGCTGGTGTGAGTGGAGGACTTGGAGGAGCTAGAAATGGCTCTTGTATAATGGTCGGTGGTGACAGGGAAATCTTCGAGAAACATCTAGAGCAAATTGTTAAGGATTTAGCGATTGAAGATGGTTATGGCTACTTTGGGGAACCCGGAGCAGGCCATTATATCAAAATGGTCCACAATGCTATTGAATACGCAATGATGCAAGCAATGGGAGAGGGAATGAATCTAATCTCAAAATCACAATACAAAGCTGTCGATTTCGAGAAATTAACAGATGTATGGAATCATGGAAGTATTATTGAAGGGCGATTAATGGGTTTCTTAAAAGAGGCCTTGTCGAAAAATCCGAATTTAAAAGATACCGATAGTGAGATAGGTTCACTTGGTACAGGCGAATGGTCTGTCAGAGAAGCCTTGAAAAATGGAGTCCCATTTCCAACAATCGCCGGTAGTGTTTTTGCGAGGTATAATTCTAGAGGTAATGATGACTTCTCAGCAAAGGTAGTCCAGGCTTTAAGAGTTGAGTTCGGTGGACACAATTCACAAGAACGACCACAGAAATAAATATATTTAATTGGAACTATCATGATTCTAACAATTTTCGGTGCAACTGGAGATCTAGCGAGAAGAATGCTTTTCCCATCTTTGTACCATCTCCATAAACAAGGCAGACTTCCAAATGATTTGGAAATAGTCGGATTTGCAAGAAAAGAATTTTCAGATGAACAATTCTGTGAATACTTAGCAGATGAATTCAAAAATCTTTACGAAAATGTCTTTAATCAAGAAAGCTGGCAAAAATTTTGTGAAAAAATATCGTATTTTCAAGGTGATTTAGCAAACGAAAATGATTTTCAAAGACTTGGTACAAAACTTGCAAAAGCAGATACAGATATCCAATCTTGCACAGATAAAATTTTCTATTTAGCTATCAGCCCTGATCTTTACCCTCAAACTTTTGAAGGAATCAGGAAATCTCAACTAGAAAGCATATGCGAACACACGAAGCATGTGCGAGTAGTTGTGGAAAAACCGTTCGGGAAGAATCTACAATCTTATTATGAATTGAATAACAATCTGGTAGATATCTTTGAAGAAGAGCAGATTTATCGAATTGATCATTACCTAGGCAAGGAAACAGTCAAAAATATTTTGAATTTCAGAGCAGCAAACCCGCTATTTTTTAATGACTGGAATAAGAATACGATTGATCGGATTGATGTAACAGTTATGGAGTCTTTGGGTGTGGGGACTCGTGCCCAATATTATGACGAATATGGACAGATGCGTGATTTGGTTCAAAGTCATGGTCTTCAACTATTATCACTTGTAATGTCAAAGTTACCTGATGAACTTACTGCAGAAAAAATCCGAAATTCGAAAACTGAAATTCTCCAAAGTTTATATATTGATAATTTGGAAAATGATGTAATTCGAGGCCAATATGGCAGTGGAATAATTGATGGTTATCCCGTTAAATCTTACAGAGAAGAACATGATAAATTAGCTGAGTCCCATACAGAGACTTATATTCACATCAAAGCGAACTCAAAACTTGAACTATGGGAGGGGGTCGAGATTAATCTGATTAGTGGTAAAAGAATGCAAAGCAAAGAGACTTCAATAACACTTTATTTCAAGAGCCAGGAACGTGTAAAAGGCATCCCTTCTAAAAATAAGCTAATATTCCAACTTCAGCCGAGTGAGGGGATTACGCTAGATCTCCAGGTGAAAAAACCAGGTTCAAATGAACTGGAGGTTGTCCCTATGGTGTTCAAATATCAAGACAACTTCAGAGTGTTACTTCCAGATGCTTATGAATCACTACTGTTAGATATTTTCAAAGGCAATAAATCAAGTTTCATCAGTAATGAAGAATTAGAAGCTTCATGGAAATTTATTGATCCAATACTAGAGCTTTGGAAATCCAGTAACTCTAGACCGGTGATTTACCCTGCTGGAAGTAAGTATTTACAAATCAACTGACTTGAAAATCTTTAAAATAGGATTCCAAAATGTTTTCGAGATCAGGAAAATCTTTATACCACTTAAACTGAAATTTGTTATAGTCAATCCCTCGTAGCATTCTGGATACTATTTGACCTTCCAACGCAAATGCCAGCACTGGTTTACCTATGTGTATTGCATGCATTACCTCCATGCCGACTCCATGAGAAGGATAACTAACTTCGGCAATTACTATATCTGCTGATTCGACTGCCTTGATATCCATATTGTAAAGTGTTCGCATATCATCGACTGGGCCTGTACCGAACCACGGAATAATATCAGCATATTTAGGTAGAACCTCTTTATTAATTTTAATTAAGTGAGGATTCTCACTCTCCATAATTAAATTTAGTGCGAAGTAGACTTTAGGTTTCTTCATTTTTAATTAATTGATAAAAGAATTCAAAATCCCCATTTTTACAGGTGGGAAGTGCTCGGTTAAAGTATTTTTCTGAATCTTCAAGTAAATAGATATTATTAATACCTGCTTTAATCATTTTTTCTGAACAGGGCTGGCAACACCACCATTCTCCAAACAAATAGGCATCTGCTCCTTTGATATTAATTTCCTTTACTTTGGCAAGATTTATAGCCTTTGGCTCTGCGTGGTTTTCATAATCACACCCTGGACATAAATGATAGTCTTGCCCTGATGGAATGCCTAATTTCACTCTTTCACAACCATTTTTCATGTGATAATCAGATCCATCTGCAGCTTTAACTAGTACTTTCCCATTTTTGACAAAAACTACTCCGACTGGAGACTTAGGTTCGAAACCAGTGTCGTATGCATCAGACTTAGCGATTTCCATCGCAACTTGCATAAACCTATTAGTAATTGGAACATACTGATATGGTTTGTTCGGTATTTGATATGGATAGTTTAATTTTTTCATTTTTCCTAGACTCTATTACAGGGTCACCTCGAGTAGAGTAATAAAATTAGTTGTATTTGCGCAAATTATTAATTTAACGAAAAACCTTCTTCATCTGGTTCCATAAGATCGCCGGAAACTAAAAAAGATCCATCGTTCCCGATTTGTCCACCAATGGGCTCTATTGTTGGTTCAGTGAAATCATTACCTACTTCATTAGGTGGTGTAGCTGCTTGATCTTCATTTGGACCTTCCATTATTGTAACAATATAAAAAATATAAATTGATGTTTTGATCGTCTTGTTTTCAACTCTTCAAGTTAGTGAGCTTTGATACCCTTAATCGCTTTCAATGGTTTGTATTGTAATTTCAAATCCTCCACAATTTCATCAATAAGTGTAACATCTCCTGCCTCAGCTCTTTTTAGGGAATTTTTTGGCAAATGTAATTGTATCTCTGGGTGTACCGTTTTCCTTTTTATTAATTCTTCGGCAGCATCGTATTGGTCTGAGTAAAAATGTGCATTGCTTATGCTGTGTGAGTATGTCCCAACTGGGACTTTTAGCTCTTGTGCGATTATATGCTGAAGTAATGCGAATCCTGCAACGTCATGGGGTAATCCTAAAAACACATCGTTCGAGCGAATTATGTTATGCATGCAAAGCTTCCCTCCTATAATGTTCAGTGTGAAAGCGAACAGACATGGAACATTTTTTCGGGGTTTTCCAGTAAGTCCATCTGAAGTCGGATCCCATGCTATGACTACTCCATGTCTAGATGTCGGTTTTTCTATTAGATGCTTAATTAACTCCGATAACTGGTCTCTCCCAAAATGTTTCCTCCATCTATATCCATATGATGTTACTTTGCCATCCTCCTCGATGAAATCGTCCCAGATTTTGGTATAAGGTCGTAACCACTCGGGATCATTTTCACCTAATAAGAACCATAATTGTTCAGCTACGAATATTTTAAGCGGAAGTTTGCGCAGTGTAAGTAGTGGAAATCCTTTGGATAAATCAATGTTGAAGTGAGCTCCGGGAATTGCTTTACAGATGTATCCAGAACGTGCGTTTTCATCTTCTATGCCATTCTTCAAGATTTCTCGGACAAGGTTTTGATATACGCTATCGAATTGAGTCATAGTAATGTTACTAGGTTGGGATAATTTAGCAAATTGAAGAGGTGAGATGCAAATGACATTAGAGAAGTTTCCCTACGACCCATGTTAGAGCCCTTGATAGGGCTGGCTGGGTGTGCACTTCAATTAAATCTGGGCTAAACGGATACTTGAAAGGTCTGAAATCTTCTTTAACAGGTCTCAACGGAGTTGGGTTATTATCATCGATAGTTGGAAAATAGTTGCCAGTCAACATTCGAGATATATATCCAAAATCAAAAAGTGGCATTCTCTAAACATCAAAAATTAATAATTGATTATATCTTATCTTTATACTTTATAATAACTGAAGATTGTTGGGGTATAATAATTTTTACCTCATCAACTCCAATTAATTGAAGAAACAGCAGACTAAAATAAAAGATCAGTTTATAGATATAAATCCAGAATTTGAAAAGGCATTTAATACTCTTGAAAACACAAATACTAATTTACTTATTACAGGAAAAGCAGGTACTGGGAAATCTACCTTTCTTGAATATTTCACACAAAATACCAAAAAAAACATCGCTATTTTGGCCCCTACCGGAGTAGCAGCGCTTAATGTCAATGGTGAAACTATTCACTCATTTTTCCATTTTCATCCTCATGTGACAAAGAAAGAGGTCGAAAAAAAGGCAAGTAGGGTCAAGAAGGACTCTATCTATCATCATCTCGATTTGATAATCATTGATGAGATTTCTATGGTCAGAGCAGATCTGTTTGATTACATCGATATTTTTTTACGAAAAGCACTGCATAAAAACGAACCATTTGGGGGAGTACAGATGTGTCTGATTGGCGATTTGTATCAACTTCCACCCATTGTCATGTCTGATGAAAAAGCATTCTTCCAAGAAAATTATACTAGTCACTATTTCTTTGGTACTGATGTGTTTCGAGATATGTTTTTTAACCTACGTTGTATAGAGTTAGACACAGTTTATCGTCAGAGTGATACAGAATTTATAAGTGTTCTAAATGCAATCAGAGATAATAAATTATCAGAAGATCATTATGAATTCCTAAACGAACGAGTAGCAGATGTAGAGAATGAAGAGGATTATGTAACTATTGTGGCTACAAACCGATTAGCTGACAAAATTAACTCTGAAAATTTAAAGAAGTTGGACACAAAGCCTAAGAAATATATTGGTAAAGTAAATGGTATGTTATCCAACGGTGCTTACCCAACTGAGTTAGAGCTCGTGCTAAAAGTCGGAGCAAAGGTAATGTTTTTAAACAATGATAGAAAAGGACGTTGGGTAAATGGGACAGTAGGAGAAGTTACTAAGTTGAAAGACGACAAAATCACAGTAGGGACTGATTCAGGAGAATCATACGAGGTAGAACCTTTCGAATGGGAGGTGAATAAATACGTATATGATCAAGATAGCAATTCTCTCGAACAGGAACTAGCAGGTTCGTTTAAACAATTCCCGCTACGTTTAGCATGGGCAATTACTGTTCATAAGAGCCAAGGCAAAACTTTTGATAATGTAATCATTGATATGGGCTGGGGGACATTTGTTTCGGGACAACTTTATGTTGCATTAAGTAGATGTAGAACTAGCGAAGGATTGGTTATTAGAAGGAGTTCCAGGATGAATGTTATTGAAACCGATTTAGTAGTAACCGACTTTTTGAGGAATATCGAAAGGATTTGAAATTTATTACGAATTGAAATATTAATTTAATGATTTGGATTTTATAAATGTATAAGAACTCACTTGGATCTTTCAAATCTAAATGGTAATCATACGAAACTTAGGTTTAATTTGTTTTCTGAAATAAAAAACACTTATTCCTAGTAACCAGTTATTGAAAGAATATCTATTTTCCATTGATACGAAGCGATTATTGCGAATTGTGCTGTATAATAATGAATTCAAATAATAATATTGAATTATGCCAAATAATAACAAACCCGGTAGAGGTTCATGTAAAAATAACGGTTATCATAGAAAATTTATATCTACAGAACCATTAAGAATGACGGAGGGTAATGAATCCGGGTTATGGGTTAAACGTGTACTGGCAATTAGAACAGTAATATGTGAATTATGTGGAAAGGAATTAGAAAGTCCCACAAATATTCAACAAGTTTTTTATTATACCTTAACGAATGAGGAAATAATCACTAGTATGGTAAGAATGGAAGAAGTAGCACTAAATTAAGTGCTATGCTTGAATCTTTCAAATCAAAATGGTAATCTGTCAGGCTTTGATAGATACCATTCTATGATTGAATCAGGAATCTTTCCTTCAGAAATCCTAGCAGACAGTTTGAGAAACGGATTAACTCTACCGATATTAAGTTTTGCTGGTAATGTATTAGATGATGTTCTTCCTACAAGAGGTTTTAAGCAAGGAAACAATAAAAACCCACAGAGAAAAATAAGAGGAACACAAGATAGGCAAAAAAATGAAAAGAAAAAAGGACACCCAAAACCTCCACGAGGAAACGGGAGGTAATTTTGATAGCAATGTTAAATAAGTCTATTAAATAAATTCTAATCTTCTATGCCTCTGAATCTATTCTTCTTAAGATAGTGGACTCCCATTTGATTAATTAGCCTCGTTATTCCCGATACTTTAAACTATGATTTTATAGTTAATACCAATAATTATTGATTATTAGTTGATGAACCATCATCTGTTGTCAAACTTGGTTCATAATGAACTGTGCCATGTAGTTCATCAGCTAAAAGAATAGCATCTGCAATTAATCCTGGCTCGACCCCTGATGCTATTAGTTTATCAGCTTGTTCATCAGTCAGAGTGTGAGCTGGAGGTTCTTGACTAATACGTGTCTCTGGTCCCATATGAGTTATCTAAAAATTAATACCGAATTATACCCAACTATATTAAGAATTCAAAATATTAATTTGGAGGATTTGACAATAGTGAAGCAAAAAACCCACATGATCCAGCAGCTACAATTGCTCCTGCTACAAATAATAATATTTTGTCACATCCAATCCCATTTATCTGACCACCAGTCTCTGAATCTACTGTTGCACGGAAAAGTCCATCACTGCTAGAAAAGCCAACCGTTGTTCTATTATTCCCTTGTTCATCAGTTGTTTGTTCAACATGATAAACCTCCCCTTCTTGTGTTCTATGTTCTATTCTTGTACTTTTATCTGACATAACGTTAAGTTATTATTTGATCGAATTATAATGTATAAGTGTCTTTAGAACAATATTAAGTGTAAACTCTAGCGGGTATTTGCACCATTTCTCAATCCCTAAATCTCTTAATCTCTCAATTTATTTAGCTCTTCCCAATCCGTCAAATCCCACTTCATCGGCGTTATTGCAACAATATTGTCAAGCATTACTTTTACATCTGAATCAGGGGCTTGTGATTCTTCATCAAATTCGTCGATATAGTCGAATCGATCACTCCCTATGGCGACTCTATTAGGAAAGTAATTATTCGAGTAGTTAGGGCAGAACTTAAATTTATCCGTCTTATCAATAGGGAAGTTCACATTCCAAACTCCCATCCAAGTGTTTGAGTGTTCGAGGAACATTTTAATAATTTTCTCTAGTAAAACACCGGGGTAATCCATCAATTCTTCCCTAAACCCTCCACTATGTTCGTCAAGCCATGATTGATCTTTGACAGGGACTTCCAGAGATATTGCCATCGCTGGGGTATTTCTGCAATAGGTTGCTCTCAACGCTGCTGAAAATGTACCTGAGGCTAGGGTAGAGTTGTCTACATTTTCGCCAATATTCATTCCTGAGATAACTATGTCGGGTTTTCGATCAAGGTAGTCATATGCAAAATTGACAGCATCTCCCGGAGAGCCATCCACCCATACTGCTTCGTGCCCATCAACGATTTCAGTTCCCCATTCACCTCCTCGGAAGTTTAACTTTCCGCTGACTGCTGACTGTTGGTCTTTTGTAGCGATTAATTGATAATCTGCAAATTTCTCAACAACTCTTTTGACCAATATTATTCCTTCTCCTCGTACTGAGTCGTCACCGGTGATTAAAATGAATGGTTTCTGCATTTGAAATTGATATAATAATTTGTAATTATAACGAACTAATGAAAATATCTGAAATTTACAGAAAATATCGTATTCCACCCCAACTTCAGCTCCACCAATTACGAGTTGCATCTATTGCGAAGTATATTTGTGACAATCTAAAAGTGCCTGTCGATACCGAGGAGGTTGTAAGTGCAGATTTACTTCACGATATGGGTAATATAATAAAGTTTGATTTGAGTCTATTTCCAGAATATCTTGAACCCGAAGGATTAGAGTATTGGCAAGGTGTTAAAAATGATTTTCATGAAAAATACGGTGATGATGAGCATCAAGCGACAGAAATGATAGCAGGGGAAATTACACAAAATAATAGAATCTTACAGATTTTGAAATATATCGGAGCTTCAAAGATAGATTTGGTTAACGAAAGCAAAGATTATTCATTTAAGGTTGTTAATTATGCTGATGATCGTATTTCTGTTAATGGTGTTGTATCCGTAGAAGCGTTACTAGAAGAAAGAGAAAAAAGAAATAGAAAGTTCAAACCGGAAGGTTATTTTTCACAGTTAAATGGTAAGATCAAACTTAATGAAATAAATATTCAAAATGTATGTAAAATTGATCTTGGTGATATTACTGATGAGACGATTAGTGATATTATTGAGGAATTAAAGAACTTTGAAATTAATTAATTTCTAAACATTATGATAATAACTTTAATAATGGTTTCCTCACTAGATGGTGTGATAGCTAAAGACTCGAACCATAACGCATTCGAGTGGACTTCACCAGAAGACAAAAAGCATTTCCAATCTTTGTCCAAAGAAATTGGTGTGGTTGTAATGGGTGGAAACACTTTCAAAGCATCTGGTAGGAAAAATTATCCTGGGAGAATTGCTTATGTTCTTACCCATAATCCCGAAAACTACGAAATGGGTGAGGATGTGCACTCACTTTCTGGAACACCACAGTCTGTTGCATCTGAATTGAGAGGAAAAGGTCATGAACATGTGGCCTTGATTGGTGGCGCCCAGGTAAATAGAGATTTTCTTCTTGCTGGTTTGGTGGATGAGATATATTTGACTATAGAACCAGTTATCTTTGGAAAAGGTTTACACTTATTTGAAGAGGAGGATTTAAATATTAAGTTAGAATTGTTAGAGAGCAAGAAATTAAATGATAACGGTACTATCTTATTACATTATAAAGTTCTAAATGGTTCTAACTAAAAAAGACATTCTCAAAGAGATAAAAAAGAAAGGTTTGGTTTTTAGCCCAATGATAGACGGTTTTCAGTTGCAACCCCACGCAGTAGACCTTCGTTTAGGAGATGAGTTTTTCATTCCTAGAAGTTGGAAAATTACAGATAACGGTAGAGAGGCGATCAATATTGATCCATTTATAAAACAAGACCCAGAGAGTTTCGATACTATCACCCTGAAATATGGACAATTTTTTGAACTACTTCCTGGTGAATTTGTAATTGCAAAAACAATGGAGGAAATTTCTTTAAATGCAAACGATTTGATGGCTGTTTTGTTTCCGCGTTCTTCTATAAATCGAAGAGGACTGGCAGTAGATTTGAGCGGAATAATTGACACTGGGTATAATGGGAAACTGATGATTCCTATTATGAATAATACATCTAAACAGGTGATTAGAGTATATCCCGGAGAGAGGATTTGTCAGGTAGTTTTTCAAAAGCTAACTGGCAACTTGAGTCCTGAAGAGATTAAGATGCACGGGTTGCAAACAGCAAAGTATACAAATAATGACAAAAATTTTGCTGGAGGCAAAGTTGATAAGAAAGACGAAATTGAGTTAATAAAGCTCGGCAAAATAGACGAGCTCAAAAAGAAGTACCACATAGAGAAGTAGAAAATTAAGAAAAAATGTAACCCTACTCTACCACTAGCGTTACTATATTTAGAATTTACCCATTATCTTTTATTTTATGCAGAGCTTCGACTCTCAAAAAAATCTAGGTTTACACCTAGGTGTTTTGCGTGCTACGTCTCACAAGGCTGAGCCAAAGCACAGTTCCTGTCCAGATTGTGGGAATAAATTATTTTTCTTAGAGGCTGCATTCCTTTGCCCGGTTTGTGGTTATTCTATCGAAACAGTTTATTCTTAATTGCCACTTTACTTTTGCACTTCCCTTTTGACCTATATTAACTGACTCTGTTCGCAAACAAGTGATTGTTTGTTGCATTTTATTCCCTCTCACACTATCCTATATTATCTAGATTAATAAATATTTAATGCAAGATAACTCAGCAACGCCAGCTTTACAAAATGCTGAAATCAAAAAAGAAAGTATTGATAAAGTACAGGTGATAAAAATAATTATATCTGTTTTGGTAATTATTTTACTTATCGTACTTGTATATTTTTATAGGAGCAAAACGGTTGATGATATTGAAAGTGCACAAGCAGAAATAATTGCACAAGCAGTTGAATTAAACGAGATTGAACAATTTTCGATTTACAAAGAACAGGCTGGTGGACTATATCAAGGAGGATCAAACCAACCACAGTTGGCTCATAGAGTAAAAATTCAAAAACAACTTGAACAAATACAACCTGTTAATGAAGAAGGTGTAGCGGACAGTTCTGGGAGTATTGGTGTAGTTTTTATTGGTGATCCATACACAAAGGGTGAAATCGAAATTTTTCAAAGTTATATTCAAGATGATCCAAAAGTTAATCCTGCTCTTACTTTTATTGATGGCTCACAAGATAAGTTTGATACTAAATATTGGGAGAAAAGTTTATTCGCATGGGAAAATCTTGCACAGCAAGTCATAAGTAATGATTTAACCACTAAACAAGTTCAGATTCTATGGATAAACTTGAGTTTTGCAGATTATGACGTAGAGTTACAAAATAGTATTGATTCATACGCAGAAAGTATGGAAAATATCATCAAAAATGCTTTAATAAATTTTCCAAATAGCAGAGTGGTTTATCTTTCTAGTCCAAGAAATGCAATAAACTCTAATAATGGACAATATTTAGAACCAAATTCTTATGAAACTGCCTTTGCAGTAAGAGAGGTTATAAAACATCAGGAAGAAGGTTTATTAAATTTTAAAGAGATTATTCAAACTTTGGACAGTGAGCCAGTTTTACTTTGGGGACCATATATTTGGACAAAAAACTCTGATGGTGTGAAAGACTTCTCATACACAGAAGATGGATATGAAAGTGATGGAATTGCATTATCTACTCTAGGAAAACAGAGGTTTGCCTTGGATCTTTATGATTTCTGGACTACTTACGAGTTTGGGAGAAGCTGGTTTCTAGCTAATTAGATTTAAGAATAATCTTCCATATATCATTATGCACTGATTCAATCGATTGGTTCGCTTTTACTGATTTCCAAGAGTATCTCTCAGCAAGTTTTTTATAAACTCTTCTGTTTAAATCCCAGACGGAGTTTCCTCTATCTTCATTACGGTGCTTTTTCTCGATTCCTGACAAGAATCTCTCTCCGTCCAATAAAATCGCAATGTCTGGTTTGAGTAGACCTTTATTTAGATTTTCAAATTTATTTATTAATTTTGTTATATTTTTTTCATCTTCACCGTCGTTTTTGATGCTGTTTGTAACTCCCCATGCAATTCCAGTACCTAAGTAATCTTCTGCAAGTACTGTAAAACCAGAAGAGAGTAATAGTTTCAATGTGGATTGAAAGTCATATCTATTTTGAGTATATAATTTTTGAAAATCGTACTCTTTAATATTTCTATCCTTCTCTGATGGATCTCTTAGAATTTTATTAATCTTAGGTCCAGTAGGTTTTAAAGTATAAATGGGATACTTTACCAAGAGGATGTTTTCACCATCATCTATAAACTTCTTAGTTAATAATCTTGTCTGTATAGTTTTTCCAAGATTATTTGCACCATAAATCACTATGAATTTTCCAGACACCTTAAAAATTAATGAATTACAAATATAATGGTTATTAATGTAAAATCAAACCATGTTCTAGCATTTATTGTCAAATTCTTATGAACTTTTGGAGAAATTTAGAAAAACCAATCATCGGATTGTCACCTATGGACGGGGTTAGTGATGCGTCGTTTCGATTTGTCACTGCAAAGTATGGGAGACCAGATGTAATTACAACCGAATTTATCAGCGTTGATGGTATTGCATATGGTGCGACAAATATTTTTAATGATTTTATTTATCATGAAATTGAAAGACCAATAGTTGCACAGCTTTTTGGAATTGAGCCGGAATATTTTTATCAGGGAGCACAAATAGTTTGTGAATTGGGTTTTGATGGGGTAGATATTAATATGGGCTGTCCTGCGAAGACAGTAGCACGAAGGGGGGCTGGAGCGGGTTTGATTCAGAACCCAACACTCGCGAAAGAGATTATTAGAGCGACAAAGAGAGGTGTTCAAGATTGGTTTAACGATGGTTTGTCAAAAAGTATTAATAAAAAAACACTTCGAGAACTTTCTGCTGTAAAGGAAAAGTTAGATATATTAGGTACAAAATTTGATTTGGAAAAAAGAATTATTCCAGTTTCAGTTAAAACCAGGATTGGATATGATAGAGAAAGCGTAGAAAGCTGGATTCCGGAATTGCTTGAAGAATCGCCTGCCAATATCACAGTGCATGGTCGTACTTTGAAACAGATGTATCAGGGGGAAGCGGACTGGTTAGCACTTACTAAAGTTGGTCAGATAATAGCCAAACACAATGAGAACCTGGATGATGAAATGACGATTAGCTACATTGCGAACGGAGATATAAATTCTGCGGACGTAGCTATCGAAAAACTGCAACAGTCAAAAGCAGATGGTTTATACATTGGACGTGCAACATATGGAAATCCTTGGATTTTTGAAAATATTAGACAGAAATTAAAAAGTGATGAATATATTCCAGTGGAAAAAACATTAGATGAGAGAATAAAAGTTGCATTAGAGCATTGTGACATGCACTTCAGATTAAATGAACCCCAAGGATTCGTACAAATGAGAAAACATCTCGCATGGTATTTAAAAGGATTTCCAGGGGCGGTAAAATTGAGAGTAGACTTGATGAAATCAAATTCCCCAGATGAAGTGAGACAGATACTCTCTCAACATCAAATTAGTTACTAAGTGTCTTTCGAACATCTTGACGTCTACTTGGAATACCTCTAAGCTTTAAATAGTTTCCAATTACAATGAATAAATATTTAAAGAACATCAGTCCCTATAGATTACTTGCTATCTTTCTTAGTTTGATATTACTAAGTTTTTCGGGTTTTATATTTTTCTCGCAAATAAACGATAAAAGTGATTTGGTGAGTGCAAAAGTTACAGAAATACTAGAACTAGAGGATAATCAAGGGTTGATTTACCAAAATTTTCTCGTAAGATTGACTCTTGAGAATATTACGATAAATATAAAGATCCCTGTCAATTTACCTGAAGTCAGAGCACTTGAGAAAGGTGATACGATATATTTGCAAAAAGTAGGAGATGCTGAAAATGTCGATGAATATTTATATACGTCTACAGATCGAACTTTGGAGTTTGGAGCAATTTTAGTAGGATTTTTGGCTATTATACTGTTGGTTGTGGGTTTTAAGTATACTCAAGACTTATTTCCGGCGGTCACATTTCTGGTTTTACTTGTTTCGGGCGTATTCAGCTTGAGTACTGAGGTAAGGTTTGTTTTCCTGAGTATCTTAGGGTTTATGGTCATTTTTACCTTTATTTCCATGATTTGGTATTTCGAAGATCTATTTTTGGGGATTATATCCGGATTAATGATAGGTGTTTCATTATTATTCAGTGTTCTCCTACATTCGATTCTAATCAATTTTACAAAGACTACTCAACCTGTTCATTTTTCGGATTTATTTGGAACGAACTCTGTAATAAATGATTTTGACCAAGCAAAATTAATGGTAATTATGATCTTCACTTATAGTTTATTAGTATATGTATTCAAAGTACTTATCAGCAAATCTCTTGAATATAAGAAAGGTTTGAAAAAAGTCACAAAAGAAAAATTAATCAAATTTACAGTCGATACTATTCAGGCTAAAGTGGGACAGTTACTTAATCTGATTTTCTTTCTGGCTCTTGGTTTAGATTTCTTGGGTTTAATTAGTGAAGATTATTCTGTATATAAGTTCATTTGGAATAATAGTTTTTTCTTAAGTGTTGTAATTGATGGAGTTGTTGCAGGCATAACATTGATAGTCGGTGGATATATTATGGCATTGATAACCGGTGTTTATTTGGCTACGAACACTCAACACTCGAAAGCACAGAAATAACCCCATAATGAGTTATCTAAATTGCTTTAGTACTCTTAACTCAAGTATAATACCTTTTCTTAGCTTTTATTAGTTTTGTTAATTATGGCCAATTATAAATTTCTAGAAAAAACCCAAGAAGACGATTTCACAGTTATAAAACTGAAAGTAGAGAGTGATCTTTTTGTTAAAAGGAAAGACAAGGTTTTCAATAAATTGACGAAAGATATGAAAATTACTGGTTTTCGACCAGGTAAAGCACCCAAACCTATGCTAGAAGCGAGGCTAGGTGCCGATCTATATGAAAACACCCTAAACGATCTATTGCCTGAAGTTACATATGAATATCTTAGCGAGGAGAAGATTGATTTTCTTGGAAGACTGAATTATGAAGTGTTGAAAGTAAGTGAAGCAGAGGGTGTGGAGTATAAAATAAAATTTATAAAATATCCTGAAATCAAACTTCCAAAATTCTCAAAGATTAAAGTTCAAGAAGAAAAGATTGAGCTTACAGAGAAAGAAATTGATGAAGAGCTTGCGAAAATTTTTAAATACAAAGAGGGCAAAGACGATAAGAAAGAAAATGATAAAACAAAAAAAGCAATAACAGATGATGAAGTAAAGTCTCTAGGTGTCGGTTTGAATACAGTTGCAGAAATCAAAGACTTGATTAGGAAACAACTTGAAATTCAAAAACAAAACTTAGCGAAGAATAAGCAAGCACAAGAAGTGATCGACCAGGCTATAGACATGTCAAATATTAAAGCACCAAAAAGCCTTTTGGAAGGGGAAGTTGCGAAGAAAGAACACGATTATTCACATCGTATTGAAGATCTCGGATTGAAATTAGAAGATTTCTTAAAGTCTCAAAAAACTACTATAGAAGATTTGCGTAAAGGTTGGCAGGATGAAGCAGAGAAACAGATTAAGACAGATCTATTGTTATTTGAAATTGCTAAAGTTAACGAGTTGAAAGTGCAAAATGAAGAAGTGATTGCAGAAATCAATTCAATCACCGATGAAAAGCTTAAAAAGCAATACGATACCTATGATGGACGAAACTATATAAGTGGGATTATATTGCAACAAAAAGCAATTAATTGGTTAATGCAAGAAACAGGTATTAATCCAAAACCAGCAGAACAAAAATCTGAAGATAAAAAATCTTAACTTCATCAATTGCAGTTAAAAAAGTTAAAATTTACTAATTTCCGTAACCTTGAATTCAAGTACGAACCAGGACCCAGATTTAATGTGATTTTGGGTAAAAATGGACGTGGTAAAAGTAATTTCCTCGATGGTATACAACTTCTTAGTAATGGAAGGTCATTCAAAGGCTTTAATAATGCTGATAATTTAGACTTTAACTCTGACACAAACTTTGCCAGGATTGAGGCGCTATTAGAATCAGATGAGGCAATAAACTTAGCAACCATTTTTATAAAGAATTCAGAGCGAAGTTTTTCTCATAAATATACTATAAATGATAAACCAACACTTAGTAGTAGGTTTTTGTATAGGCTAAAAACGATACTATTCACCCCGGAAAGCTTAGAGTTACTCATAGGAAGTCCAGATGATCGAAGATCTGAACTGGATGATCTGATTTCAGTCTTCGATAAAGATTTCGCACAATCAGTCAGACAATACAGTTTTGTTATGCGTTCTAGAAATCGACTTTTAGTTAAAATAAAAGCAGGATATGCTAGTAGAGATCAATTGACCTATTGGAATGAACGGTTAGTCAATATTGGATCTGACGTCGTTTTGAAAAGAAATGAGTATTTGAAAGAAATTGTTCCAAGTCTGTCAAAAACATCTGAGAACCTTTTTGTAAACTTTGGAAAAGGAGAATTTGATATCAAATATATTAGTCCTTTAACAATAAATAAGAACAAGATTGAGGAACAATTCACTAATAAACTTGAAAGCGATTTTTCGAGAGAAGTTGCAATAGGTAGAACTATGTTCGGTCCACACAGAGACGATTTAGCATTTTCATTAAGCGGGAGAAATTTACATGTTTTTGGATCTCGAGGTGAACAAAGGTTAGCAACAATGATCTTCAAAATCGCAAGTTATGAATATATGACGGAACTTTATGGAACAAAGATAATTTTACTTTTGGATGACATTCTATCAGAATTGGATAAACCAAATAAGTCTAGATTGATTGAGTATGTCGAGAAAACTGAAGCTCAAATATTTTTCACACTGGCAAATAAAGCAGATTTACCCAAATCGATTATGAACGAAAGTAAGCTTTTGGAATTATAATTCGGAAAGGATCTTGTTTAAGTCGTTTTCTGTGAGATTCCCAGGAAGAGTATTAAATACATCAATTGCTTCGTTTTTGTCTACGGAAGGTTTACCTGCAAATTTTTGGATTTCTTCTCCCATTTCTAAGTCGATATTTATCGGAGTTCTCTGAGCACCAATCATTCCGTTCACTGGATTGATGACATTTAACATGTATGCATTCCCACAAATAGAACATTTCAAATGAAATACAGTGTTACTAGGGGAAGATTTTACGATTTTGAAATTCGTTTCAGTATATTTAGAACCGCAATTATCACAGTGCTTTGGAGCAACTGCGAGTAAGTTTCTAAGTATATTTTCGTCTTTGTTGTTGAAGTTATCTTGCATTATTCTAGTATAACTATATTTTTTGTTTACGGTCAACTGAATTAATTGATTTTTTTAATGTTTCCAAACTTAGGTTAGCACACTTGATTCTTGAAATCGTTAAATCTACTTTAATAATTTTAAGTAAGTCGTCGGTTGTGAGTTCTTGAATATGTTTAATATCTTTGCCCTTGGCATATTCGGTCAACTTTGATGCTGATGCTATGGCAACGGCACAACCTTCTCCTGTAAAACTGACTTTATCAATCTTGTCGTTTTTAAGTTTGACAAAAAGCTTGATTTTATCACCACAGCTGGAATTATCTAACTCAATTATAACATCTGCGTCAAAGATTTCACCATAGTTTCGGGGATTTTGATAGTGATCGATCATATCTTGTCGGTATAGGTCCATTATCTTTTAAATTGAGTAATAAGTTTTTTAATTGAAATCGAAAGTTTTTTTATTTCCTCAATATCGTTATAAAGGTAGAGTGAAACACGAGCTGATGCAGGTATTTTTAAAATTTCTCTATGAAGAATCTGGCAACAGTGATGTCCTGCTCGGATAGCAATCCCATCTTGATCAAGAATTTGGGAGATATCATGTGGATGAATTCCATCAATACTAAAACTAAAAACTGGTCCTCTTTTTATAAGATTCTGCGGACCATAAAGAGTTAATTCGTCTATATTATTTAGTTCATTTAGAGTGAAGTTGGTTAATTCAGACATATGGTTCTCAACCTTAGATTCGTTTAATTCGCTAAAATAATTGATTACTGCTGACAAACCAATTGCACCGGCAATGTTAGGTGTGCCTGCTTCAAATTTTTCGGGTAGTTCTGAAGTAGAGAAAGAATTTCTTTCTACTTTAGATATCATCCCTCCACCAACTTTTGAAGGATTTAATGTTTCTAATAATTTTTTCTTTCCATATAAAATCCCAATTCCTGTAGGACCCATAATTTTGTGCCCGGAAAAAACATAGAAATCAATATTATTATTTTTCGTAAGATCAAATTTATGATGTGGAATATATTGTGCTCCATCTCCGATACAAAAAGTTCTGGGAGAAATATTTTTTACTTTTGAAAATATCTCGTCAAGATTGTTTATTGTACCTAGTACATTGCTCATGTGTGTCAAAGAAAGAATTGACACATCTCGTTTCTTAATTTTGTCAATTAAGTCTTCAAGGTCAAGCTCGTATTCTGAAGTTAATCTAACGTATTCTAATTCCCAACCTAATCTACCAGCTAATAACTGCCAAGGGAGAATATTACTATGATGCTCCATCTCTGAAAGTAGAATTGTCTTCTTTTCATTTGTGTTCTCGTAATGTTCAAAAAGCATCTGTGCAATTAGATTAATAGACTCTGTGGTACCAGAAGTAAATATTACTTCTATAGGGTCTGCACCTATGAATTGGGCGATATTATTCCTAGCGTTTTCAAATTCGAGGGTTGCTCTTTCTGCGAGTGAATGAATCCCACGGTGAACATTTGAATTTTTATTCTCATAAAAATCTTTAACTGCATCAATAACAGCTTGAGGTTTCTGACTAGTGGCAGCATTATCCAAATATACTAGCTCAGGATAGTTACGAAATATTGGAAAATCTGTTTTTTGCATTATTATGTAAACATAAATATACCCATTAATGTGCCACCTGCTGCACCCAGAAGGGACCATAGACGGGCATTTCTAATATCTTCTGCTGAGGGTGTAGGATCCACATCAAAATGTTGTTTTGCTTGTAAGCCAGGCATATATTTTGCCAAACCATAAACAATTGTTGCTCCTAACACACCCATAATTGTTGTTGGTAATACTGTTGATATGATTTCTTCCATGCTGAATTATAACATTATATATTTTATATTTTATCAATGATGTTTGATAAAAACCCCTCCACCAAAAGTTCTTCTGATTGTTTATGTGAAAGTCCTCGACTTTGTAGATAAAAAAGTTGTTCTTGATCAACTTGTCCTACAGTAGCACCATGTCCACCTTTGACGTCGTTCTCGGTAATTTCCAAACTTGGGATAACACGTGCACTTGCTTCACTACTCATGATTAGGGCATCCAGTCGTAAATATGCATCAGTATTTTTTGCACCAGTTTTGATAACTAGATTCCCAATCATGTCAAAAGAAGAAATGTCAAAAACAACTGCTTTGACTATTGTGAGGGACTTTAGATTGGGCTTTAAATGGGTAACTGTCAGTTCTGATTTTAGTTGTATTTCGTCCTTGCCAACAAAAACACCATATATCTCAGTATCCTCATTTATAAGGATTTCAATTTTTGGTTTTGTAAGGTCGAGTATTATTCTTTTCATTATTTCATTGTCACTCCTGCGTAGGCAGGAGTCTAATTAAAGCAAGCATCGTTTTGACTATGGATTCCTGCCCTCGCAGGAATGACATCTCTCTTAAATTCTTCATTCCTTAATTTCAAAATCTCTTAATATCTGAATCTCTTCATTTTACCCTACGCTTCCCTCCATACTCATCTGTATTAAGGCGTTCATCTCCATGGCGTATTCCATGGGAAGTTCTTTTAATATGGGTTCAATAAAGCCAGAAACAATCATTGCAGATGCCTCGGCTTCGGAAAGTCCTCGCGACATTAAATAGAATAATTGTTCTTCATTTACTTTACTTACACTAGCTTCGTGTCCTAAGGTAACTTGTTTTTCATTGATTTCGTTTGTTGGATAAGTATCTGTTCTAGATTTATCGTCAAGAATTAGTGCATCGCAAATCACGCTAGATTTGGAATTTTTTGCACCTTTGGTGATCTTTAACATTCCACGATAACTAGTCCTTCCACCATCCTTGCAGATTGATTTTGAGGTTATTACACTTGATGTGTTGGGAGCTCGATGTATGATTTTTGCACCTGCATCTTGATGTTGATTTTCCCCAGCTAGTGCAATTGAAAGTACTTCACCATGAGCACCGGGTTCGACTAGATATACAGAAGGGTATTTCATTGTCACTTTTGATCCTAGGTTACAGTCAATCCACTCCATTATTGCGTCCTGATATGCTACAGCCCGCTTTGTAACGAGGTTGTAGACATTACTGGACCAATTTTGGATTGTTGTGTATCGAACTCTGGCGCCTTTTTTGACGATAATTTCGACCACTGCACTATGAAGTGAATCAGTTGTGTATGTTGGTGCAGTACAACCTTCGATGTATGTAACTTCACTATCTTCGTCGGCTATGATAAGTGTTCTCTCGAACTGGCCCATGTTTTGTGCATTTATCCTGAAATATGCTTGGAGCGGGATTGTGACTTTTACTCCTTTAGGAACATAGATGAAGCTTCCACCACTCCACACTGCTGTGTTAAGACCTGCAAATTTGTTATCAGAGTAAGGGATCACTTTCCCGAAGTATTGTCTAAAAAGTTCGGGATACTTCTTGTATGCTGAATCTGTGTCGAGAAAAACTACACCAAGTTCATTCCATTTCTTTTGCATGCTGTGATAAATCACCTCCGATTCATACTGTGTGGCAACACCTGCGAGGAATTTTCTCTCGGCTTGCGGGATACCAAGTCTTTCAAATGTTTCTTTGATATTGTCTGGCACTTCTGACCAATTTCGTCCTTGTTTATCAGTGGCTCTGACAAAATAGTGAATTTTATCAAAATCAATTTCAGATAAATCCGCTCCCCATGTTGGCATTTCCTTAGACAAAAAATATTCATATGCCTTTAATCTTAGATCAAGCATCCAATCGTCTTCATTTTTCAATTTTGAGATTTTTCTGATAATTTCTTCATTTATACCTGCTCCAATATCTGTTTTTGAAATATGAGCATCTTTAAAACCATATTTTTGATCATAATCGCTATTTATTTGACGTGCAATCTGAGTCTCTTTATCCAGAAGATCACCCGCATTCGTTTTTTGCTGTTGGAGGGATTTATTAGGCATTTTTGAATTGTTTATATCCGTCCTTTTCAATTTTGTTAATTAATTTTTTATCACCACTTTCTACGATTCTCCCATCACGCAATACATGCACAAAATCAGGATTAATATAATCAAAAATACGTTGATAATGAGTGATTATTAAAACACCAAGTTTTTTCTCTGACGAAATAATATTGTTTACTGCTTGAAAAACGGATTTTAGTGCGTCTAAATCCAAACCAGAGTCAGTTTCATCCAGTATTGCGTATTTAGGTTTTAACACTGCAAGTTGTAAAATTTCTGCTTTTTTCTTCTCCCCACCTGAGAGATCTTCATTTAAATTTCTATCTAATAAATCTTCTGAGAAATCTAATTGATTTGCTTTTTCCTTTAAAAGTTTTCGAAATTTAAATACCGGTAATTTCTTTGAATCAGGCTTATTTGAATTATATGCAAGTCTTAGAAAGTTAGAGAAATTAACACCTGGTACCTCAACAGGATATTGATAGGCTACGAAAAGTCCACTATGGGCTCGTTCGCTCACTTCTTTGTCAGTTATGTTTTCACCATCAAGTTCGATAGTACCTTCAGTGATTTCAAAACTTGGATGTCCCATCAATGTTTTTGACAAAGTAGATTTTCCTGAACCATTTGGACCCATCAAAACATGAAGATCTCCTGGTTTTATCTCTAGGTTAACTCCTTTTAGGATTTCTTTTCCATCTGAAGTCTGACAGTGTAAATTTTTAATTTTTAACATTTTGTTTATATAAGGAAAGGTTATTTTAACAGAAACGACATATTGAGGTTATTTTTTTGTAAATTTGGTGGTAGATATATATGACGAATGGATATATATGTAAAACTAAATAATATGATATAATTTACTCAACTAAATTATTAATTCAAATATATGTTTTCAGATACTAATCATCAACAGGACTTTCCTGGGATGGAAAACAGGAGGTTAGTGGAGGCATCAAAAAATAAATTATCTCCAAAAACCAGGCTTGCCCTGGCTGCGGCAGGTGTTTTTCTAATAGGTAGTATGTTAGCAGGTTACATGGGTGTGCAGGCTGTTCAACAAAATGTTCGAGAAGGTATAACTCTTCCTTTTTCTGGCGATAGTATTTATGATCTTGGAATAAACGATGGAAATGACCAGAATCCCGAAGGTTTAGATATTTTAGGTCCTTTTGGACAAGGTAATTAACTAACAGGAAAAATTTGTTGTCCAGTCTGTGCGTCTTTCACGATAATCGCGAAAACGGGGCAAGACTGGGCAGCAGCTAGTATTATTTCCTCTTCATCCCAATCACTTTCCACTATTACTACTTTGTTTTCGTCATCGAGTCCAAATGTCTCTGGCGCTATAGCCACGCAGCTTGCCGCCCCTATACAGACATCTCTTAATATTTCGATTTGATATTTCCTTTTTGGGTTTTTGCCCTCATGGCGATCTTCTGTGATTTTTGTAACTAGTGCTGACATATTTATTCAAAAAATGATTAAAAGTATAACAGAAAAGCTAAAGGAATTAAGAGATTAAGAAATTTAGAAATTGAGATATTAAGGTATTATATTTTTCCATGTAAAGGCAACTAAAGAGGCATAAGCTTGCTAATATGCGTATCTCTCCTCAGGTGGAATGTCTTTCTCAATTGTTGGGGGTGGAACATCATCTTTTGCTTTCATTCTTTTTAATCTCTCCTGTGCTCTTTTTTTTCTAGATGATAGCACAGTAATAGACGCTATCAAGGCGATAATAGCCATGAAGATTGAAACTGAAAGCAGTTTTGCACCAAAGCCTGCTAGATAGTACGCAAGTATAGCGATCACCGCCATAGCTGATGTTTCGATAACTACGGTTTCTTTGATCGTATAACCCGCGTTTATTAACCTATGATGTAGATGGATTCGGCCTTTTTGAAAAGGCCTTTTAAGTAATGGCACATTTTTAAAATGTGATAGACGATAGATTATTACCCAAAACATATCAAAAAGCGGAAGTGTTAATAAGAGAATCGCGGTAGAGATTTTCGCTCCAGATATTGTGGCGAGTACTGCAACCAGAAAACCGTACGAACTAGTTCCTATTGTCCCGCTTATTATTTTTGACGGTGGGAAATTATAAGGAAGATATCCGAACAAAGAAGCACCTAGTGCTGCAGGTAGTATTGCGAGTTCTGGTCTTCCTGTTTTCACAGCAATAAACATTATTGTGATTGAAGTTATTATCGTAATTCCTTCTCCAAGAGCATCAATCCCAAATACCCAATTCAGTGCATTTATTATCGTAACTATCCAAAATACTGTGAAGAGATCGGCTGGAAAAACGAAATTGTATATTAAATCACCCAAAAAGAATTCTTTCGAAAAGAGATTGAGGTCAATTTCTACTCCCATTACCTGAATAAAAGTGATGCTTGTTCCAGCTATCACAGTGATTATTGAAGCCAAAATTTGAAAGAAAAATTGTTGTTTGCTAGATAAGTCGAACTTGTCATCAATAGCCCCAGAAATCATTAGAACAATAACTCCCAAAATTATCCCCCACATTTGGGTTGTTAATTCAACAGAAGTCATAAATATGACCAGAAATGGTAATAGCACTGCCAATCCACCCAAACGAGGTATTGTTCGGTTATGAATTTTTTGTTCGATTGTCTTTTCCGCCCTGGGTCTTTGTGAAAGAGGTAAGTCAATAAATCCATACCTTCTTGCAATGTATCCCACAAATGGTGTCAGTAACAAACTGAGCGTGAATGCAATAAAAAGCTGAGGGCTTAAATCTAAATATGGTTTTATAAATTCTAAATCAAACAAATTAGTAAATTAATACAAAAGAAAATAACTGAATATATGCAATAAATCCTAACAGAGATGTAAGTATAAGTGTCAAATTAATCATTGTTGCCAATCTTCTATCAAATTTAAAAGTCAGAGTATTTAATCTAATCAA
>JAGQLL010000053.1:28893-31084 GCA_020429395.1 Candidatus Dojkabacteria bacterium
AACACAAATAGAAGGAACGAAAATACACTTAGAAAATTTTTCCAATATGGTAATGCTTCGACTGTCGCCTCCATGTAAGCTAATTTCCTTTTTACAGTGTAGTATCCCTCAAGCTTATCTTTTTTTAGATCAAGCGAAATCTGCTCAGGTTTTCTTGTTTTGGTTTTACCTAGATTTATTTGCAAATGGTTTCAATAAGAATAGTCGTATTTTATCAGTAGTACTATAAGTAGTAAATGAAAAGCGAATTTAGCCTCTGTAAAATTAAACAGAAACTTGCCAGAAATTAGAATATTGGGTAGATTAAAGAAATCATGATAAAACGTTTTTTTAGTTTCAACTTTTCTATAATAGCAACGCTTCTTATAGTAGTGAGCTTCGTTGCTTTTTACTCCAGGTTGCGAATAACAGATCCCCAAGTTCACATTAATGCATTTGAGCAAGTCGATTCCCCTGAAAGAATTTCAGAAATTATTAATGGAAATTTAGATAATTTTCTAAAAAAAGAGCTCGAGGTGGATGAAGAAAATAATTTTCCCCCAAAGTTAACAGCCAGAATTCTTCGAACAATTTTACAAAATATCAATTTTGAAGAAGTTTTATCAGATGCATGGGTAAAAAATGTGGAAAATATAACAAATTGGATGAAAGGTGATTCTGAATTTATGCTTTACTTCCCAAAAGATTTGATAATAGAGAACTATGAAACAGCAGGAAGTGATGACAATTTTATAAATGATTTGGTAACAATATCTGGATATAGTGATTTGCCACAATGTGATGCGGTATCTGATATAAACGAGGCAAGCTACCTAATTGGGGAAGTCGAGTGTGGAGGTCCGTTACTCAATGAATATATTGAAAATGACTTCAAAGATCGCATAGGAGTAGTTAATGGGCAGACATTTCTGGAAGGATTCTTGAATGCAATATTAGGAGATGTTGACGAACAGACTACCTTGACAGGTGAAAGTCAGGAAAATTTTAATAATTCTGATATATCCAAAGTTCCCATGATTTTGGACAAGATTAAAATATATTCTATCTCGGGATTATTGATAGCATTTGTAAGCTCCTTGATTGCAATTAAACTATCCGATAAACCTGCCTTAGCTTTTCTTAGGATTATTGGAAATGTAGGTGTTTTGATCGTATTACTGAGTTTACTTTCGAAAGTAGCTGTTCGGATAATCGCAGACTTCCTGCTGTGGGGTAACATCAAACTCCCTCCTGAGGTCTACAATGATTTAAATGCAAAATTGATCATGGACTATGTAAAAGACCTTACAGGAGCAATTTTAGATAAAATCCTTGTAGAGTTTATGATCATCGGAATTGTTTTGATTGTGATTGTGATAGCGCTTTACTTGATCTTTAAATTTACCAGGCTTATACGAAATGATGTAAATGACGAAGATGAGGATGAAGAATCTAATTATGAGGATGAAGACGATGAGAGTGAGGAAGGGGAACCTTATAAAGACAATAAAAAGTTTGAGGATAAATTATTAAGTCATGATTCAGACACGATTTAGATTTCTCTAGTGATTCCTTTATGCTAAACTTTTATATAAGTTTTGTTTTTGTAAATGGATACAAGTTTCGGAAACGACAATACTGCAGACAATTCAGTACCAGAGCCTATTACTGAGCCAATGGTAAAGCCACCTGTAGAAAACTCCAGTGATCCTGATTCGGATAATCATTTCGATGATGCAAACGTCATGAATTTAAACACGACTGGAAATAAATTAGAGAAGAAAATCGAAATCGAAAAAACAAAAAAACCAGAATCTAAGGCATTGGAAGATGTTTTCAAACAATCTTTTGAAGAAAACAAAGATAAATCCAAAAAAGGTGTAAACCAGTATCTTTACTATTTGATAATTTTTGTAATTATTTTGGTGGGTTTGCTTTTCATTAGGCAATTAAGTCTTCAGAGGCAAATTAATGAATTGAAAACAGATTTAGCTGTGACAATTGTACCTAATCAAACTGATGCAACACTTACACCAACTATAGTTAAAGGTATTCAAACAACAAAGCCCGAAGAATTCCAAGAAATTGATGGAGAAGTAGAAATTAATTTGGCTGTTGAATCTATAAGTAAAATTAGTGTAAAAATCTTTGACGATAATGGAGTTGAAGTTGGAAATTTTACAAAAAACGACATCGAGCTAGTTGACAATAA
>JAGQLL010000054.1 GCA_020429395.1 Candidatus Dojkabacteria bacterium
ACTTGGAGAGTCTGGTCAATATTTCAGATTTACCAAGAATAGTCATTATCTCGTATAAAGGTGGGGTTGCAGGTGAACTGGTGATTGCCAATCTTAATGTCATGAATACTTTTCCGGCACCAAGTTCATTTTCTTCAGCAAGATTCCTCATAAATTCTTCCCATTTTTCATGAGTCCAATCGTTCAAATTTTCTGATTTTTTCTCTAATTCATTAGCCACAGATTTCAATATTACCGAAACCTGTTCATCACTTAGATTTTTAACTTGTTTAAATTCGCTAAACGTTATTTTCTCTGGTTCAAAATAAAATATTTTTATTAACTCGTCTATTTCACTTAACAATCTCACTCTATCGTGTACCAACTCTAAAACTTCTTTTAAATATTTATCCCCTTTCTCTGCAATTTTTAGTCTGAGTCCCTTTTCCTCGCTATATTTTGCATGCCATTCACCGTATCTTTTATGAAGTTCATCAATACTAAAGTTCATGATGTATTGGTGATTGAACCATAATAATTTTTCTCGATTAAATACTGCACTGCTTTTATTCAAATCTTTCAATTCAAATAATTCAATAAATTCATCAAGACTAAATATCTCCCGCTCTTTTTCACCAAACTCATGTTTTATAGGTGATGACCAACCCAGTAACATCAAGAAATTTATAATCGCTTCAGGCAAATAACCCTGTATTAGGAAATCTTTCGCAGCTACGGTACCCTTGCGCTTTGAGAGCTTTCCACCCTCGGGATCAAGGACAAGAGGCAAATGTAGATATTTTGGCATCTCCCATTTAAAAGCCCTATGAATCAATACGTGTTTAGGTATACTTGGCACCCAATCAACCCCTCTCATAACATGTGTAATCTCCATCAAATGGTCATCGATAACAACTGCTAAATGATACGTAGGTAAACCATCAGATTTAAGCAAGACAGTATCATCCACTTCTTCGCTCTTGAAATGCATTTTCCCCTGTAATAAATCTTCGAATTCAAATTCTTCACCCTCGGCAACTTTTAAACGAATTACAAACGGCTCTCCCGACGCTATCTTTTCCTTTGCCTTATCAATATCAAAATCTCTATAAGGCGATCTAAATCTAAACTGTTCTCCTGAGTTTTCTGCTATTTCTCGGGCTTCCTGGATTTCTTCTTTTGTTGCGAAACAATAATACGCCTGTCCTAACTGTACTAATTCTTCTGCATACCTTTTATAGATATCTTTTCTTTCAGTTTGTTTAGATTTCTCATCGTAATCAAGACCATATATCTTTAACATTTCTTCGATTTCTTCTTCTGTTCCAGGAACAAGTCTTGATTGATCTGTGTCCTCAATTCTTAATAAAAATTTTCCTTTATTTTTTTTTGCCCATGCGTAGCTAAATAAAGCAGTTCTTAGGGTGCCTATATGTAAACTACCTGTTGGACTTGGAGCGATTCTAGTTATTACCATTTTTATCTTTCAATATGCAGTAATTATAATCCATTCAAGGATTTTAATAAACTTATCAGAGAATTCTGTGAAATATTTTTACAAATACTTTACATTGCTCCGTAAATACTCTAATTTATAGGTATCTCTATATATTAGATTTTTTTAAAGTGCTTAAGACAAATCTCCAAAGGAAGCAAATAGTAACTATATTGCTAGTATTGTTCCTGTTTTTATTTATGGTTTTCACGCTCGTTCTGGCTCGGTATTTGTCGGAAAGGACAGAGCAGGAGGATGCATCTGCACAAACAGGTGCTGGTAATACAATCACAGTTTGCGCCACAGGGATAGTAGGACAGAATGGCTGTGACTATATTGGGGGTGATAATATTCAGAAAGCTATTGATATCGCTCAAAATGGCACAGTGGTATTTATTAAATCTGGCAATTATGTAAATGTTTCTGTAACAGTAGGGATGGACAAAAATATCACAATAGAGGGTGATAACTCTACTTTTTTAAAAGGAATAGGGTATAACGAGGGTATAAACACCATGGGAACTATATCATTAATTGATAACTCAATTACAACCATTAGTAACATAAATTTTATTGGTGGATATAGGGGAATCATGCTCAGAGATAATGCTCATTCAACAATAACCAATAATCAAATAATTTCACATGTGTCGGAAGGTATAAGAACAGAAGAACAATCTCAGGCCATAATAAAGAATAATTTCATATCTAATAATTCAAGAAGTGGAGTATTTATTTATGACCAAAGTCAAGCGAATATCACTAATAATGTTATATCGCTGAATACATTCTCAGGTATTGGAACATCGTCACAAGCTCAAGCTACTATTGATAATAATGTGATTAATTCTAACTTTATACATGGAATTCATACAATCCAACAAAGCAAGGCAATTGTTTTAAATAATACATTGGTCGCTAATGGCACGCATGGTATCGGTTGCGGCGAGGATAGTTCATGTAATGTAATCAATAATATTTCTGTTTTGAATAAAGGTGGGGGTATTGTTGGGAAATCTAGAAATAACTTTACTAACCTTAAATATAACCTATCTAATAATAACAACATCGGAAATTTTGATGATTTCTACACAGCAAATGAACTCTCCGCTTGGGGTAACATACAAGTTGACCCACAATTTGTAAGTGCTACAGATTTTCATCTTAAGTCTACCTCTCCTGCCAAAAACACAGGAGATCCAAACATCAAAGATACCGATGGTTCTCGCTCTGATATGGGAATGTACGGAGGTCCAAACTCTTGTCCAAATGGAGGTTGCGAATATAAACCTTTAATTCTAAACTCTTCATTCGAATGGGGTAATTTGGGGGGTTGGAACTATGGTGTAGGCATTGACTCGACTGCAACTAGAGTAGTAAACTGCGAACAATTTGGACCCTGTTCCGATGAAAAACAATATTTAATATTAGCAAGAAATCTTTCAGCTGATAAAAGTAAAGCTGATTTTTCAACAGAATGGATTGAAACAGGACAAGATCTAGGTGGTAAAAAGATTAGAGTTACATTTAATGCAAAAGCTCATAGTACAGCCTCTGTGCATCAACCGCCTCCTGCACTAGAAGGTCTATTTATACAAAGAGAACATACAAATGAATCTGGATGGTTACAACAAATTGCAATTCCAAAAACCACTCTGACTGGCTCCTGGAAAACCTACTCATTTGACTTAACAATTCCAGCCACTGATAAAGTGAACACTTCAAGGTTTAGAATTGTGTTAAAACCTGAACTTAACTATGGTTATCAACTTGGATACTATTATGATAATATTCGTGCTGAAGTACTTGCCTCCACAGTGGTTAATACTCCAACAACCAAACCGGTAGCATCAAATACACCTAAACCCGTAGCAACAAACACACCTACTCCAACACCTACTGCTACACCCACTCCACAACCGCAAGCAGAGAAACTTTCACAAATTGTTCTTAACGATACTGGAGATACCTTCTATTACAGAAGCTGTAATATGGATAAAACAAAAGAAGAAGGTGTGGACTACAATAAATGTAATAATTACAGCTACAACTCTGAAGTTTGGACAAAACACTCTGTAAAATCTCTATTGATCAAAGATGGCACTGTTTTACAAAGTAAACTAAGATCACTAGACATCGATCATAGATACGAACCAAAACCACAGTCACAGAATATGAAGGATATGATTTACTATACTGCAGTATCCGAAACAGGCAATAAAGTATTCACTAAAAGTTGTGAAGCAGTTGATAACCAAGATGTTGCGAATTGTTCAGCCTGGTATACTACTCCTGCCCAAAACATTGGAGCACCTAGTGTTACCAAGATAGGTTCATTGGAAAATACTACTTTCTATAGAAATGGTAAATATTATACAACTACGAAACTTCTAAACGACTCGAATGGATATGAATTCTGGTCGAAAGAATGTGAGGTTAAGGCAGGAGAGGTGTCTTCAACTTGTTCAAACTGGGTAAAAGATGACCATCAAGCCTCCATGAATAATTATAAAAGTTCAAATACATACCAATTTCAGTCTGGAACTGCTATTAAAATGAAGGAATCCTTCTTAACAGACGTTCTTGGTAGTATTGAGAATTATGTATGTACATTTTCTCCTAATAGTACTAATCCATATTTAAGTTGTCATGGTAATTCTGCTACTACTAAGCCTACTACCGATGTAGAAACTCTACAAATACCTGTAAATAATAATACAAAACTTAAAGATGCAAATTCGATTTCAACATTCGTGAGTGATCTTCAACGATTGGACTTGCCAGCAGAATGTAGGGCAACTCAAATCAGCCCTAATAGTGTAGATGTACTAGCAGGTAACGATATATCCTTACAAAATCTTCTTAATGCAAAAGTACCTTTCAATAACGGCTATAATACACAATTTCAATTAACCCTTCCTAGCCAGTTAGACAAATCTTCTGCAAATGCCACTAATACATTATGTAGCTATACACTTGAAAATGGAGTAGGAAAATATACCTGTGGTTATGGAAATTCTAGTAGTACTGGAGTTTATGTAAAGATAAAAGATAGTGTTGCCGTAGGCACAGAAATTAAAGTAAATTCACAAGTTCAGAGCGGAGAAGTTATTACAACTTGTCCAGTACTGACTTTAACTGTCAAAGACATTCCTAATCCTGAAATTACTAACACTCCTAAGCCTACAGCAACTCCTACGGTTGAACCTGCATTAGTTGACTGTAGAGATAAAACTCCTGATTTTATCGACGGTAACAAAAGGCCAGGAAGCAAAGTAGAATACCTTGTACGCTTAAGATTCCCAGAAACAGAAGTTAATGAAGATGTTGTTGTAAGAGATGAATTACCAAATAATCTAGAATTGGTAGAATATCCAAGTTTTTGTGAAGTCAAAACTGGAGAAGTGTTTAGTTCGGTACTTGGAATTTCAGATTTCAGGGCAGAAAGAGGTGCCTTGCTAATAAGCATAATACTGATTGCCGGACTTTCTGGAGGAGTCGCATACCTGATTGTCTCTCATAACAAAGGGTCAGTAAAGATTCGAGTCTTAGCTGATAAGCCATACCTAGTAGCCTTATTAGCAGCAGGTAGTGTACTTCTTATCGGAACAATATACTTTATGATAAAGAATGAAGATGTATCCCCTACTGATTCTTC
>JAGQLL010000055.1 GCA_020429395.1 Candidatus Dojkabacteria bacterium
GTAGATACCAATTCTGGTTGCACTAAAGGCAAGTTATGTCGAGCATCTTTGATTACTTCGAGTTTAGAGTTGGGCATTTCATTTTTGAGAAACTGACCCATCCATAGCGGAGTTCTCGTATCTTTTTCTCCCCATAATAGTAATGTATCGGCTTCAATTTCCTTAACTTTGTTATCGAGATTTTCGTCTAGTACGTTCTTTAATGTTTCGCCCAGATCATTTGCCTGCAAATAATCAGCCTCTCGAACAATAACTTTATAATAGATCTTTCTAATCAACGGCTTTATGTTCTTTAACACTGGTAATGAAAATATTCCTCCAAAAAGTTTTGTTGGGAGAAATAAAATTGCTTTTTTAAGACTGTTTTTCGGCTTAATTCCAGAAGAATTAATTAAAATCAGTTTTTCTGTAATTTTTGGATTAGTAATTAACAAAGACATGGCAACTTTTCCGCCAAATGAATGCCCAACCAACGTTGGCTTTATTAATTTCTCTTTCTGTATGAAATCTTTTAGATACTTGGCGTAGTCTGAAAGGACTGCATTAGTATTACTTAATGGGCTATCACCAAAACCAGGCCATTCGATATTAAAGACCCGATATTTCCCTGTTTTTACTAGCTCGTTCTGAAGTGGAGTAAGACTTTTCAATGATCCACCCCAACCATGAAGCAATATTATAGTTTTTTTGCCTTGTCCTTTAGCTGTATAATTAAGATGCATTGTGAAAGTAGTATTTACCTATGATACCTGATTTTCTTATCGTATTAAAGTGAGGAGAGAAACAAAGATTTTTTAAAAGATTACAAAATAATTCTTATTAATAACAATTTTATATAATATGCAAATTCACATAATTACAGCATTCCCTGAAATGTTTGAATCCCCCTTCAGTAAGAGCATATTGAAACGGGCACAAGAACAAGGATTAGTCACAATAAAAACGCATAACATTCGCGATTGGACTTGGGATAAACACAAAACAATTGATCACAGGCCTTATGGTGGTGGAGCTGGAATGGTTATGATGGTAGAACCAATCTACAAAGCAGTCAAGGAACTAAAAACCTCAATTGGTAATAAGAAAACTTTAGTTATTCTCACGAGTGCAAAGGGAGAGATTTTTACTCAAAAACATGCCAAAGATTTCACAAAATATGAGGCGATAATATTCATTTGCGGACATTATGAAGGAATTGATGAAAGAGTAAATGAACATTTAGCTGATCTAGAATTATCAATTGGGAAATATGTATTGACTGGAGGAGAAATTCCTGTAATGGTTATTACCGATGCTGTGACAAGGCTATTGCCTGGGGTATTAGGCAACGAAGATTCGATAGAAAACGAGTCCTTTTCCAAAGATAACGAAACTGAAGCTCCTCAATATACAAGACCTGAAAAATTCGTTACAGACGAAAATGAAACGTGGACTGTTCCGGATATCCTATTGAGTGGAAATCATAAAGAAATTGAAAACTGGCGCAACAATCAACAAAGACCTGATTAATGGCTGTATTCCATATATCTGGATATTATGCCCGACATTTCATTGACAGCATATTCTATATTCCCTTCTTTGTTTTCTATAACTGCAAAATTAGCCTGACTATAGATGGAATATGCGGAAGCAAAATCTCTGGTAAGATCAATATGGAGCACAATCTCGTCCAATGAATGATCGTCTTTTCTTTCTCTATCTTGATCAGCCAATCTTCTTTGTAAAATCATTTCTGGTTTTGATTCGATTACAAGGTAAATATCAGGTTTCACCACTTCAAAAAATGCATTTCTTAAACCTGGAAAAAATCCTTGCGGGGTTTTTACAATAGCGTGAGTATCGATAATAAAACTGTTATTTTTTTGAGAATTAATCTTTTCAGCGACAATTCTAGCCATTTCTTCTTGCAATTCTTGTTGGACTGGTAGTTTAAGCTTCCTCATCTGATCAACATTCTCAACAATCCCCTTCTTGGATGCAATTTCATACATTATATTTCCAGGATGGAGATAAACTAGCCCAAGATCGTCTTTTACCTTGTTTACAATTGTCGATTTACCTACACCTGGGATACCGAAGACTACTGCGACCATGATATTTATTTAATAATCTAATATATATTTGTAAGAACGTAAATTGATTGTCCGATTAAGCTTAATATTACTAATATTGCTGCAAAAACGTACAATAATTTTTCCAATAAAATTTTTGGTTTACTTTGGTAGGTTGTGTTAATCAAGTCTAGAAAAATTCCTAATACAATACCCGCAAGAAACCCACCAATATGTGCAAAATTGTTAATTGCGAAGCCACTCCCCATAAAATTTACCCCTAGTCCAAAAAGAATATTTATACCAACAAAGAACCACAATTGTGATGTATTGATATAATTGTCAATGCTTACTGAGAATGTGTTCTTTTTGAATTTATTACCGATAAGTAGTCCTACGAAACCAAAAACAGCAGCTGAAGATCCTACTGATATGGAAAATCCGTCATTGCTTTGCGAAAAATAAACTTGTGATAAAGTCGCAATCACACTAAGTACAGAACCGAAAAATCCGGTAATTACATATACTACCAAAACTTTTCCATGACCATAAAAAGTTTCTATGGCTCCTCCTAGATGGTAGAGTGCCCACATATTCAATATTAGGTGAAAAATTCCAGCATGTAAAAATGCTGGCAGCACAAACCTCCAATATTGTCCTCGTAGAATATCTGGAACAAATTCAGCCCCCAACAACCTCAAAGCGCTTGTGGAGCCAATAAAGGTACCAATGATTGTGCTGAGAAGGAAGAAAATTACATTAATAACAATCAGCAAGGTTACCGCCGAAAAACTCAATTTCAACTTGAGGTATAGTTCTCTTAGATTCATTTATTTAAAGTTTTATTGGAGCAAAAGTTATTTAGCCTATCAAACTCTTTCCATTTTATAACAGACTATAATATCACCCTCTTTTATTTCGAAATTAGGCTCAAGCATAATTCCACATTCTTCACCTTTTTTAACTTCTTTTACTTCATTTTTTTGTTTTTTTAATACAACGATTTTCGCATCTTGTTCAAGTCTGATATCTTCACGCATAACGTACACTTTGTAACCCTTTACTACATTTCCTTTATCCACAACACAACCAGCGACTGATTTGCCATTTGAGAGAACAAAGACCTTTTTAACAGATGCTTTTGCAACTTCTACTTCTTCGTGTACTGGATCCTCCATTGAGTCGAGAACTTCACCGAGTTCGTCCAACATTTCATAGATGATTTCGTAGTTTTTAACTAAAATTTTATCTTTTTCAGCAATCTCTACAATGTTTTTGTCAGGAACTACCTGAAATCCAATCACAATACCATACGCTGCTTGGGCTGCTTGAATATCTTTCTCATTAATTTTACCAACGCCGGCTAAAATCACTTTGATTTTCACTTTTTCGCTATCAAGATTCTCTAACTGTTCCTTTACAGCCTCAAGTGTGCCTGATGTAGATGTTTTTAAAACAACATTTAGATATTTAATTTCTTCCTCAGTCTTAGCAGAATTGATAAGAGAGGCTAATAAATCTACGTCATTATCATTTTTTTCAGTTTCGCTTTCTTCTTCGACTTCATTAACAATTTTTATCTGTTCTTCAATAATTTTATTGTCTATAGCTTTTGCTTGTTTTTCAGTTTCACAGAATATCACTGTTTCACCCGTATGTAATACTCTATCAAGTCCTGTTATCCATACTGGATCGCCCTGTTGCGCTGTTTCCAGTTTTTCTTGTTTCTCATCCAAAAGAGATCTGACTTTGTCTACATTTCCTTCATACGCAAGATAATTGTTCATTGTCACTGTCCCTGATTGGATCAATATCAAAGCGACAGGACCGATATTTTTGTCTAAGTTTGACTCAAGCACAAAGCCCTGCGCCAAACCATTCTCTGGTTTGTCATGAAGCTTAAGATTACTCAATTCTGCAACGAGCAAAAGGTTTTCTAGTAAACCATCAATATTAGTTTCTTTTTTGGCTGATACCTCTGTAATAATAACGTCACCTCCATATTCCTCAAGTTCGAGCCCTGCACTGCTTAGTTCTTGTTTCAACTTATCGAGATTTTTACCCGGAACGTCAATTTTGTTAATAGCAACTACCACAGGCACTTTTGCTATTTTTGCGAATTTTATAGATTCTTTTGTTTGTGGTTGAACTCCATCATCTGCAGCAACCACAAGCATGACAATATCTGTCACTTTTGCACCTCTAGATCTCATTTCTGAGAAAGCCTCGTGTCCAGGAGTATCTATAAATGTGAGTTTATAGCCCTTGTAGTCAACTTGATGAGCTCTAGTATTTTGTGTAATTCCACCAGGTTCACTTTCCTGAACGTGAGTTTTGCGAATGACATCAAGCAATGAAGTCTTACCATGATTGACGTGACCCATCACAGCAATAACAGGTGTTCTACCAATTTCGAATTTTTTTGTTTTTTGTGTAGTCTTCTTCAATATAGGGAAGTTACTTCTAATTGAGCATTTTAACATAATTAATAGTCTTGATAAAACTTTTATATTTTTCATAAATTTAAAGTAATTATCTGCTATAATAATTAGCATTCAATTCATACGACTGCTAATCAATGGACAAAAGAGATTACTACGAAGTTTTAGGACTTAAAAAAGACGCCTCTAAACAGGAGATTAAGACTGCATATCGAAAATTAGCCAAAGAATTCCACCCTGATCGAAACAAAGCTCAAGATGCGGAAACTAAATTCAAAGAAGTTCAAGAAGCTTACGAGGTTCTATCAGACGACCAAAAGAAGACTGCTTACGACCAATATGGACATGCTGGAACTCAAGGTTTTGGAGGAGGTTCGCCGTATGGGTATGGCGGTGGTACCTATAATTCCACGGATTTCTCTGGTTTCGGAGATATCTTTGAACAATTTTTTGGTGGTGGATTTGCAGGTTTTGGTGGACAACCAAGAAGATCAAACAATGGAAGCAGAAGAGGCCGAGATATTGAAGCCACGCTGAAAGTCGACTTTATGGATGCTGTTTTCGGAGCGGAAAAAACTATCGAGTATTCTAGAAAAACAGAATGTAAAGAATGTAAAGGAACTGGCGCAGAAAAAGGCACATCTCCAATAACTTGCCCCACTTGTGATGGTCAAGGTCAGGTGAGGAGAACCCAACAAACATTCTTAGGAAACTTCCAAACAGTCACTACCTGTCCAGAATGTCGAGGGGATGGAAAAATAATTAAAAACAAGTGCAAAAATTGCTCTGGAGATGGTATTGTGAATAAAAATACAGTATTCAAAGTTAAAATTCCCCAAGGAATACCTGATGGAGTCACATTACGATTCAAAGACCGAGGAAGTGCGGGTTTGAAAGGCGGGCCAAATGGTGATTTGTTTTTAAACATAGAAGTAAAACCTCATGACAAATTTGAAAGGCGTGGAGATGATATCTATCTCGAAATTGAAATCTCAGCACCAGTTGCGACGCTAGGTGTTTCTACCAAGATCCCAACAGTACATGGAGACAAGGAATTGAAGATTCCTGCAGGCACACAGCCAGAAACAGTTCTAAAAATGACAGATATGGGAGCACCAAAGTTCCGCGGAAAAGGCAATGGTGACCAGTATGTTAAAGTTGAAGTTGTTATTCCAACAAAACTTAGCCGTGAACAAAGCAAATTGTGGGAGGAATTACGCAACACCAAATAATTCACATATTCATATTCTGTAATTAATCCCCTCTCAATACGTTTGTTATACTCGTTAATTCGACTTAAATGTATAGCAACAAAATTGAAAGTTGGGCTGATTACGAGGATAAATATAAAGAGAGTATTGAGAATCCCCAGAAATTTTGGTCTGAAATTGCAGAAAATTTTATCTGGCATAAAAAATGGGATGAAGCTTTGTCCTGGGAATTTGAAACACCTAAAATCGAGTGGTTTAAAGGCGCGAAGTTAAACATCACCGAGAATTTATTAGATCGAAATGTAGACAAACACCCTGATAAAATTGCCTTAATTTGGGAGCCCAATGACCCAGGCGAGGATATTCGTAAATTCACCTATCGAGAACTTAAAAGTGAAATTTGTAGATTTTCTAACGTTTTAAAACAAAAAGCAGTAAAAAAGGGCGACCGAGTTTGCATTTATATGCCTATGGTTCCCGAACTAGCGATAGCTGTTCTGGCATGTGCAAGAATTGGGGCGATACATTCTGTTGTATTTGCTGGATTCTCCGCGAATTCACTTAGAGAACGAATTAATGACTCTGAATGTAAACTTCTGATAACATCTGACGGACTTTTTAGAGGTGAAAAACAAATTAATCTCAAAGATATAGCAGATGAGGCAATTGAAGAGTGCCCAAGTATTAATAGCGTGATTGTATTGAAAAGAACAGGCATGAATACTGTAATGCATAACCCAAGAGATTCATGGTGTCATGAAGAAATCAGAAGTATCAGCGATACATGCGAGCCTGAAAGTATGGATAGTGAAGATCCGTTATTTATCCTTTATACGTCTGGATCAACAGGAAAACCAAAAGGGGTAGTACATACAGTAGCGGGATATATGGTTTATGCCTACTACACTTTTCTGAATGTTTTCCAGTACGACAACGATGATATCTTCTGGTGTACTGCCGATGTGGGATGGATAACAGGACATAGCTATATGATTTATGGGCCACTATTAAATGGGGCTACTATAGTTATGTTTGAAGGTATTCCGACCTGGCCTACCCCAAGCCGTTTTTGGGAGGTTATCGAGAAACATAAGGTAACAAAGTTTTATACCGCACCAACTGCGATTCGCTCACTAATGGCTTTGGGAGATGATTTTGTGACTAAATTCAAGATGCCTTCCCTAAAAGTACTTGGAAGTGTTGGTGAACCAATAAATGAGGAAGCTTGGAACTGGTATCACGAAAAAGTGGGGAAAAAGCATTGTCCAATAGTTGACACCTGGTGGCAGACAGAAACAGGTGGAATAATGCTCACTACGCTAGCAGGAATTTCTCCAGAATTGCCATCATGGGTAGGTCATCCACTCCCTGGAATTCAGCCAATTATTTTATCGGAAGAAGGAATAGAAATTACAGAACCTGAAAAGGAAGGTCTTCTTTGTTTCAAATTTCCTTGGCCTGGGATCATAAGAACCACGTTCGGAGATCATCAAAGATGCAAAGAAAATTATTTTCGTAAATTTCCAAAACTTTACTTCACTGGAGATGCATGCAAAAGAGATAATAATGGGAATTATAGAATAATTGGACGTGTCGACGATGTTATTAATGTTTCAGGTCATAGACTGGGAACAGCAGAAATCGAAAGTGCTATTAATGAACATTCAAGTATAATCGAATCAGCTGTTGTCGGATACCCACATTCTATCAAAGGTCAAGGCATCTATGCATTTATAATCTCAACTGATAAAATTTCCGACATTAATAAACTAACAGAAGAAGTTAGAGCAACAGTTTCGAAAATTATAGGACCGATTGCGAAACCTGACCAAATATTAGTTGTTAAAGGCCTTCCCAAAACTAGATCGGGTAAAATTATGCGAAGAATTCTGCGCAAAATAGCACACGGAGAAACCACGAATTTAGGCGATACAAGTACTCTTATTGATCCAAACATAGTTTCAGAGATAATAAATTCGATAAAAACTTAACCATCCAAACATTTGTGTCAAGAAGTTATCCACAAATATCGATTTTCTTTCTAGGCTCTGTTTCCTTTTATAACAAGGCGTTCCAAGAACCGGAATTGATCAAGAGCCAGGAGTTTGTCAATCATATTTGACAAAATTACTTTTTCGTACATATAATGAAGTTCTTCACTTGAAAATATTAACCGCAGATGGTAACTTTGCTAGATAATTGTAATTTATCGATAAGTCTGGATACAAAGAATAATACTCTGCTCCTGTCAGAAGATATTGTAACCGATCAACCTCAAACAGTCAGCTTAGCGAGTTTGCTCCCTACACTATTAAACAAATCACTTAGTTATCCCAAAAATGTTTATGACGAGTATAATTCAGTTTATCATCATGACGATAACTATTTAGCGGATTCGGAAGTCAATCTCGATATTATATATCTGCCAGCAGGTTTACTTGGTATCGAGTATATAAAGTCACACATTTACTATTCACCAACAATGACTTCTAGTGGTAGTTATACAACTATAGTCGAAGTTCTCTATGGGAAATTGACCATAATAATGCAGAGGAATAAGGTCCCAGTCGACGAATTTGAATTCGATACTTATGTAGAGAAAGCATATATTATTAAAGTGGGCCAAGGACAAAAATGTGCCATTCCAAAAGGATACTTCTTCACTTTTATAAACACACAAGATTTTCCTGTCATCTTTGTGAAGATAAACAAAGAGCAGTCTCATGCTGATTACAATTTACTACGAAAAGAGGGGGGCTTAGCTTACTATTGCATTAGAAAAAATGCTCGAGAAGAGATTGTTTTAAATCCAAGATATCGAGAGACACCAAAAATTCAAAAGTTAAAAGCAGATCATTTTCTTGATGAATTACACTTATCCTGGACTAACCCTCTATACGAGATACTAAAGATGGAGAAACAAATATTATCCGAAGTTTTATGTAGCAATTGTAACCAAGCTTTCTGATTTTTAAAAATTCTCTTTAGAATTTAAACTTTCTCTTCTTAAATATACATTGACTGGAATTCTTCCTACTGATATCATCTAATTAATTCTTCAACACAGAAAAAAGCTACCCAGTATTGTACGCGAACCATTAATGAGATGGCTTTTTGAAGGAAAAACAGTCGATCGACTGATTCCATAAAATTGAATAATCTTAAAAGAGTCCAATTTTATAAATTGGGAAAAATAGGTGGCACCGCTGTTCCGTAATTTCGGAAAGAGTCCTTGTGTATGTTTACATTGTAAATATACATAGGGACTTTTTTATTTATTAAAATGTTCAAATGTTAAATCCAAAATTTATTCGTAACAATCCGGAATTAGTAATTAAAAATACGACAGAAAGAGGTGTGGATCCAAAAGTGGTGGAAACCTGGTTGGAAGTCGACAAAAAGTTTATGGAAGCACAAGCCCGACTTGAAGACCTGAATCAACAAAAGAATGCACTCGCAAAGAACGGCAAAGAATCAACCGACTTTGAAGCACTCCGCGAAGAAGGAAAAAAGATAAAAGAAGCTATAAAATCAGTCGAAGATGAATTAGTCAATATTGAACTCGAGTGGAACCAGCTAATTAACAATATTCCAAATATACATAGGCCTGAGGTCCCAATCGGTAAAAACGAGGAAGATAATATTGAGCTCCGCAAAGTAGGCGAAATCCCAGACTTCGACTTTGAAATAAAAGACCATATCGAACTCGGCAAAATGCATGACATGCTGGATTTCGAGGCAGGTGCAAAAGTTAGTGGTTCTCAATTTTATTTTTTAAAAAATGATGCTGTTCGTTTAGAACTAGCATTATTACAATTTGGAATTAATTTTTTAGAAAAAAAGGGATTCACACTTGTGATGACACCTGATATGGCAAAATCTCGCTTCTATCTCGGAACAGGTTATGCTCCAAAAGGAGATGAGGCACAAATTTATGAGATTGACGGAGAGGATTTAGGTCTCATAGCAACTGCCGAGGTCACTATGGCTGGCTTACATGCAGATGAAATTTTGAAAGCAGAAGATTTACCACTCAAGTATGCCGCTGTATCTCATTGTTTCAGAAAAGAAGCTGGGGCTTACGGAAAATATTCGAAAGGTTTATATAGAGTTCATCAATTTACAAAGCTTGAAATGTTTATCTACAGTTTACCCGAGCATTCAGAAGCTATGCACCAGGAAATACTCAGAGTGGAGGAGGAGCTTGCACAAGCACTCGAAATTCCTTACAGAGTTTTAGAAATGTGTAGCGGAGATTTAGGTGCCATTGCTTCGAGGAAATACGATTTAGAAGCATGGATGGCAGGTCGAAACGACTATGGAGAGATAACTTCTACTTCTAATACCGATGACTTCCAGGCTAGAAACCTTAATATCAGAGTAAAAACAGACGAGGGTAATGAATATGTGCATATGTTAAACGGAACTGCGCTAGTCACATCTAGAATCCCGATTGTGATAATGGAGAATTTCCAGCAAAAAGATGGCACTATTAGAATTCCAAAAGCATTAGTACCATATTTCGGGAAAGAGTATATCGGGAAATAGATCTGTTCCTAACACAAATTACTGAAAATAATTTAAGTCGCTTCTTAGATCACGCAAAGAAAATGTGGAATTTTGTCACGAGGTAATATTCTATGTATCATAGAGTATTAAGTTAATACAAA
>JAGQLL010000056.1 GCA_020429395.1 Candidatus Dojkabacteria bacterium
TCTCCTTCAATATCAAATAATACTGTGTCTGCTGAATAATCATCCCGATTGTATAAATAAGCATATTCTTTATTGTCTTTAAAAATTTTATCCCCATAAATACATAGTTCTTCGTTTCGTTCAGCTTCAGCGAGAGTCTTGTCTGGATTTATACTACTAACCATACAATTAGCCATAACCTTTAATTCTCTTGGCTCCATAGTTGGTGTTACCACTACAACAGTAGGTTGAGTAGTTGTCCCTCCATTTGCTTGATCAGTCGTGTCAGACTCTTGAGGCTCGGAAATTGGTTGATTCTTCGAAACAAAATACCAAGTCACTAATCCTGCAAGGATGGCGATGATAACTAGCAATATCCCAATTTCAAGATAATTTTTCTTTGAAGTGGCTTTCGGAGTTGTATCTGCTGGGGGCGTTGTGGACACAGGCACTGGATTAGAAGTAGGCTCAGGAGTAAGGGTAACCTCGGTCTGATCATTAACTACTTGTGTTGTATCCGGACTATTCTCAAAACTATCCATATTTATCAAAATAATATTTATAAATATAGATTAGCACAAAAAAACACGCATGTTTAATGCGTGTTTTAATTCCTACAGTTGGTGAATATTATCTTTTCAATTCTTCGACTTTTTTCTCAACTTCTCTTTTCATTTCTTCTGTTTTTTCTTTCATATCTGCTTTGACCTCAGAACTTTTCTTTTCGATGTTGTCTTTAGTCTCATCGAGTTTATTTTTAATATCTTTTCTGGTTTCTTTTCCAGATTTAGGGGCCAACATAAGACCGGCTAGAACTCCTGCTCCGATTGCTGAGGCAACTACACTTACTTGTTTTACGATTTTGTTAACACTATTTGGCATTTTATTTACTGTTAAAGTTAATTAATTTCTGTCTAATGATATGTTAATTTAACTATTACTGCAAGTTTACAGGTACCTGAGGTAGGCTCTCCCTAGTAAATGTGTTCTCTCCAATATATTGGAAAATTGCTCTATCTTGGAATTCTTTGAGATTTGTAGCACCACTATAACTGAATGCAGAACGTAGTCCAGCAGCAAAGTTTTCAATTACATATTTCACATCACCTTTATACGGAACGTTCATACTTATTCCTTCGATACTTCTATGTGCTTTTTTAATTCCATGATCTTTCATATATTCTGCTGAGGCTTGTCCTCTGTAAGTTTTTACGCCATTAATTACTCTTCCAGGGGTCTCTGTCGTACCGGCAAATATTGAACCACTCATAACTATGTCAGCACCTGCAGCTAAGGCAAGGGCAACATCACCTGGATATTTGATTCCTGCATCAGCAATGATGGTAACATCATCTGCAAGTGTAGCATCTAATATTGCAGATAACTGTGGTGTCCCTGTGCTTGCTTGTTGTCTTGTATCGCATGCGCTTCCGTTTCCTACACCAAGTTTGATCATATCAATTCCTGCATCGATGTACATTTTTGTGACATCATAGGTGCAAATACTACCGGCAATGACATGTACTTTTGGAAATTTCTTTTTAATTTTAATTGCTTGCTCTACGATTTTCTTCATTCCACCTTGGGCAACATCGATTAGAACCACCTTCGCTCCATTGGATACGTATTTATTGGCTTCTTCGGTTGCATTTGCCAATCCGACAGAGTAAACACACGAGATATTATCTTCCGAAAGTGATTTGCAAGTAGCGAGGTTCTCTTTGAACTCGGTTTCTGTGTGTGCACGAGGTAGTGTTCCGAGTGCACCAAGCTCATGAAGTGTACGAATCATCAATTCTCCACTGACGCTATCCATCGCAGCTGTCATAATTGGAACTTTTAGCTCAAAAGGTCCGAATTTGACTGATGTGTCAACTTGATTACGTGAACTGACATCAGAAACTTGTTGCAGAAGCAATACGTTTCTGTAATTTAAACCCATTACGGGCGCGAAGGTTTGGGTGGGAAGATTCGGCCAATCAGCCGTTTTTCCTCCACCTATATAAAATTTGTGTGACATAAGGGGATTATTTAAAAGATATTCTTACATAAAATACAGAAAAAGGTAAGGGGTCTAATATTAATACCTCATTTTTGATATGATTTAGTATTAATTCTTATTAATTATTAATGGATCAGGCTGAAGTAACTCAACCGATACAAAAATCTGGAAGCAATAAAACTATATTTGTAGTCCTTGCTATCGCTATAATTTTATTCCTATGTTTCTGCTGTGGAATATTTATGGTCATGGTATTAGTGATCAATCCAGCCTCGACTACATATTCTGACAATACAACTATTAGACAGGAGCTGGAATCTACTCCTGTTATTGAGAATATACAAAGATATGAAGATGATGAAGTTGCTGATGTTGAAGATGTGGATATTAGCATTGTGGATGAAATTGATAATTATGTCAGTGAAGATGAATTTTATACCCCAAACCCAGAGGAAAGATTAGTTGCTGTCCAGGTTTCTATGGAAAATAAATCAAATGGGAATTATTACTTTTCAAGCTACTATTTTAATATTGTTGATGAAAATAATTTCTCATATCAGAGTATGTACACTGGTTCAAAAGAACCTAATCTTGAATCGGGATATTTGGGCTCAGATGAAAAAGTTAACGGTTGGATTACTTTCGAAGTTCCTGTTG
>JAGQLL010000057.1:0-2237 GCA_020429395.1 Candidatus Dojkabacteria bacterium
GAAGTAAACACTCCTGAAACGGAATATTTCAAAGGCACGGTCACGGAAATTTTAGAGGAAGAACAAATCAATTATGAGGATAAATCACAGACTTATCAGAAATTATCAGTTTTGGTAACAAATGGTGATTTCAAAGGTGAAGAGGTAGTGGTTGAAAATGGGACAATAAATATGTCCCAAGAGATTATTTACGAATTAGGGGACAGTGTATATTTGAGTTATACAAGAGACCAACTAGGGAAAAGCATCTTTTTTATTACCGATTTTGACAGAACAGAAGGTCTGACTATTCTCTTTGTTGGTTTCGTCTTATTGACACTTCTGATTGGTGTCAAAAGAGGAGTTCTATCAATTCTTGCATTGGTAATTTCTTTCGTTATCTTGTTTACATTTGTTTTACCACAAATCCAATCAGGGAGAGATCCTGTTCTCATAGCGATTTTATCATCAATTTTCATCATCCCAGTTACCTTCTATCTCTCCCATGGATTCGAGTTAAAAACCACTATTTCAATTATCGGAACCTTTATCTCTCTTGTTATTACTGGAATTTTGGCTAGTTTGTTTGTAAACATCACTAATCTAAGTGGTACTGCCTCTGAAGAAGCCTTGTTTTTACAAAATGTCGGAGGAGTCGTCTACAACTTGAAAGACCTGCTTCTTGCAGGAATAATTATCGGAACTATGGGCGTTATGGATGATGTTACAGTCTCTCAAACCTCTATTGTTATACAATTACATGACTTAAAGAAAAATATTTCATTCGGAGAACTGTTTACACGTTCTATAAAAGTTGGGAAAGATCACATCTCCTCCATGGTTAATACCCTGGTTCTAGTATACACAGGTGCTTCAATGCCATTATTACTTCTGTTTATGAATAATCCAAGGCCTATTGAAGAATTGTTAAGCTATGAGTTAGTTGCAACTGAGATTGTCAGAACTCTTGTAGGAAGTATAGGGTTAATTATTGCCGTTCCAATTACCACTGCACTTGCTTGTTATGTCGTAACACATTATAAGTTAAAAACTAATACAGCTAAGCAAGTCTCGCATGAACATTAGATTTAATAACTTCAGATTTCTAGTTTAAACTTTATCTTCACTAGGTATTACAATATTATAATTAGCTGTGAGTGGCATGAGATTATTTGAATATAACTGATTTAAATCCTCTCCAGTAAGACCAAAACTGTTGTTAAATATAAGAACTGAGCCTCTGAATCCTTTGATATTTACCAAATATCCCGAAAATACGAATTCAGTATAATCTAAACCAAAAGTGGTCTTTATTTGATCATGACTATCGTACATCTCGCCAAACCATAAATCTCTCGCGGATTGTCGATATACGAATGGTTTGAAATTATCGATTAACTCGAAAGGAATCTCTTCGGGTCTTTCATTTGTACTTCTTTTCTTATATATCCATGGAATCAACTCCACCAGTGATTGATGAATTTCTAAGCCTAAATCCGACTTTGTTAAATGAATTATACTAGGCCGCGTATCGGAGGATTCTAAAATTGTTACCAATTAATAGTTGAAATATTATTTTCATCTAAGTAATCATTTGCTTTACTAAAATGCCTACAACCGAAGAAACCACTATCCGCAGAGAATGGTGAAGGGTGTGGAGCTTCCAGAATCAAATGTTTACTCTCGTCTATTATTGTTTTTTTAGCTTTTGCATAGTTACCCCACAATAAGAAAACCAGGTTTTCTCTGTTGTCCGAGAGTGATTGAATAACTGAATCTGTGAATTGCTCCCAGCCTTTTTTTGAGTGGCTCCCTGGACTACTTTTCCGAACGGTAAGTACACTATTAAGTAAGAATACACCTTGTTTTGCCCATCTAGAGAGATCTCCAGTTTCAGGGATCTCAATATTAAGGTCTGAATGTAATTCTTTATATATATTCTTTAATGAAGGTGGTTTCACTACCTTAGATGTCACAGAAAATGCCAATCCATGAGCTTGATTAGGTCCATGATAAGGATCTTGGCCCAAAATTACTACTTTTACTTTATCAAACGGTGTGAGATTAAACGCATTAAATATTAAGGGACCGGGGGGGTAAATTGTACCTGTTTTGTATTCTGTTTTGACAAACTCGATCAGTTTAAGAAAATATTCTTTCTCAAACTCGCTTTTAAGTATTTTATTCCAGCTGGAGTCTATTTCTACTTTCATAGAAATATTTTAGCAGATTTATTGTTATTAATTGAGGATTTGGGA
>JAGQLL010000057.1:2303-12425 GCA_020429395.1 Candidatus Dojkabacteria bacterium
AAATACTTTCCACCATCATTTTGAGCCATTTATCATTATAGCCTTCATGATTTCTATCGAAGAAAAGGGGTGCCACAATAAATTCTAAATTGTCATGTAGGGATGTGACAGGGTCGTTCTGGTCGACAACAAATCCTTTGTCAGTCCAGTCTACTTCGTCGGTCCAACCATCAAGTGTGGTGAGCTGTAAGACACCATTGAGACAGGCCTTCATTCCACTAGTTCCTGAAGCTTCTTCAAATCTGAAAGGAGTATTAAGCCATACATCAGAACCAGACACCATGGCTTTTGCTAATTTCCAATTATAATCTGGAATGACAACTACCTTCTGTGAAAGTTCTGAATTTATTGCCGAACTTAGTTCTTGATTTATTTTTTGTAATAAATCAACAGCGGAAATATCTCTAGGATGGGCTTTTCCTGCTATTAATATTTGAACAGGACGATCAGAATTATTTACTATTCTTTTCATCCTCTCGATATCGGAGATTATCAAATCCGGTCTCTTGTAAGATGCTAGTCTACGAGACCATGCTATAGTTAGGGCTTCTGGGTTTAAGTTTAATGATAGTTCTCTGTTTAAACTATTGATTAATTTGTGTTTTCTACGTATATGCATATCCCATAATTCTTTGTATGGTAGGTCATAGATTTTATCCAAATTCACTTCTAGGGGGTTTTGTGCCCAATCATAACCGAGATGATTCTCTAAAATTTTGTTCAATTCTGGATTTAACCATGTTGGAACATGTGTCCCATTTGTTACTGGAAGAAGTTGATAATTAGGCCAAATTTTAGAGGCCGCTTCACCATGTAATTTACTTACAGCAGTAGAAACTTTTGCATGTCTAAAACCAAGCATGGTCATAGAAAAATTTCCGGAAGAGTAATCATCATCTCGACCGAGCTCGAAAATAGCTTTTAAGTCTGTGTTAAGATCATCGCAATAAGCATAAAGATAACTCGCGATCAGGTCATATGGGAAATTATCATTGCCAGCGGGTTTAAGTGTATGATTCGTAAAAACTAATTCAGAATCCACCTCTTTCAAAGCTGTTTGGAAATCTATATTCTTTTCTATCATTAGTTGTTTTGCGATTTCTAGGACAAGGAATCCAGAATGACCTTCGTTCATATGAAAAATTGAGGGGTCAATTTCAAGTTCTTTCAGGAGTCTAGCTCCTCCAATACCAAGTAAAATTTCCTGTCTGATTCGAGTATCGTTATCGCCACCATAGAGATGTGAGCTTATCATCCGATCTTCTTTTAGTTTGTTATCATCTATATTGGTATCTAGTAGAAAAAGTTTCACTCTGCCAATTTTTAATTTCCATGCTTGTGCATGCACAACATGATCTTTTATATCAATTTGAACCTTTAAGGTGTTTCCAAGTTTGTCTTTTACTAATTCTAGCGGGAAATCTAGAGGGTCTTGCGTAATATATTCGTCAATTTGTCTGCCTTCGGGAGAAAACCTTTGATGGAAATAACCTTGATTGTATAAAATACCAATACCGATAACAGGAATTCCTAAGTCGCTGACTTCTTTTAGGTAGTCTCCGGCTAATACACCGAGTCCCCCTGAATAAATTTGTAACCAGTCTATTAAACCAAATTCCATACAGAAATATGCAATAGGGTTAGTTTTTAGGATTTCGAATTTTGGATTTTCTACTGCAAACTTGTCAAACCATGTTTTATTAGTCAAGTATTTATCTAATCGAACAGCGCTTTCGTTAATGCTTGATGCATTGTTTTTAACTATTTCTTCTAATTTGTGCGAACCAAAGTCTTCTAGATGGCTTTTTGGTGAAGGGTGTCTTCTCCAACCCTCTTCAAACTCGTCTATGACAGGTAGTGTTGAGTGGTAATCCCATGAATAGTATAGGTTGTCGAGCACATCGAACAATTTTTGTTTAGTATCTTCTGACATAAATTTACCTTTGTGAATTATCATTATGCGTCAGAAAAAAAATCACTGCAAGAAATATTAATCTTTAATTCCTATATTTTAATAAATGTTATAATGGCAATTATGAAAAAAGTGACGATAAAAAGACAATCAAAACTTAATCGAAATCTACCTCGGATTAATAAAATACTTTCGTTTATTTTATTCTTCCTCTCCATATACATAATGATTTCACCATTCATCCCTGAGCTGGAATTGTTACTCAATCGACAACAAGACGAGACCCAAGGCTTTGTATACAAAAGCACTTCGGCTGAAGTTGCAGGAGTTGATGAGGAAAAGTTAAAACCAATTCCAAAAGAAAATAGAGTTGTGATTCCTGCAATAAACGTAGATGCAGAAATTTTAGAAGGAGAAACAATAGATGTACTAAACGAAGGTCAAGCATGGAGAAGACCTCTTACTTCCTCTCCTGAAAAAAGTGGAAATACAGTCGTAGTCGGACATAGATATTTTGGTCAGGGCAAAAATACTTTTTACCATTTAAACAAGCTTACTAGCGGTGAAGAAATAATTGTCTTTTGGGAAGAAAAAGAATATAAATATAAGATAGAGCGGGTATACGAAACAAATCCCGAAGACATATCCGTAGAAGCTTCTACTAACGAAGACATACTTACACTATATACATGCAGTGGATTATCAGCTGAAAAAAGGTTGATAGTCGTTGCTAAACCAGTTACCGAATCATGAAAGAATATCACAAAACAATTATCCTAGTAATTCTCATTTTAATAGCTATCGGCTATATTATTTATATAAATTACTCCTATAATCAAAATTTTGTTAACAATTTATAATTATGGAAAATCAAGATTTAATAGTTAATGGACAAAACCTAAGTGGTGATAATGGCACTATAGAGATTAAGTCACCTTGGGATTTACAAACATTTGCAAGTGTAGCTTCAGCCAGTAAAGCACAAGTTGAGGATGCTGTATCAAACTCCGATGAAGCCTTTCACACATGGAGATATAGTAGTCTTTCTGAAAGAGTGGAGATTTTCAATAATGCTATTAAATCATTACGTGAGGATTCAGATAGATTGGCCCAGTTACTACACAAAGAAATTGGTAAATTTGAAGATGATGCGAGAAGTGAGATAAATAGATCAATTGACTACATGGAACTGATGATTTCGGCACTTAAACACTGGAAAGGGACGGTTTACTATGGTGATCTTGATCCTAAATTTCCTCGAAACAAAAAAACTGGTATTTATTCGAGAGTTCCTTTAGGTGTTGTTTTAGCAATCTCTCCATTCAATTACCCAATAAATCTCTCAATTACAAAAATCGCACCAGCACTATTATCTGGGAATACAGTTGTGCTCAAACCATCAACCCAAGGTGCTTATACGAGTTATGAGTTTTACAAGCACTTTGCTAAAGCAGGTTTACCAAAAGGGGTATTAAATATTGTAAGTGGAAGTTCAAAAGAAATAGGAGATCCACTTTTAACTCATCCTCTCGTCAAACTGATCGCATTTACTGGAAGTACCGAAGTAGGTAATCACATAAGAAAGGTTTCTCTCGGTGTACCTTTACTTCTAGAATTGGGTGGTAAAGACATTGGAGTAGTTACAAAGCATGCTGATTTGGATTTAGCCGTGAAAGAAATTGTAAAAGGAGCATTTTCTTACTGTGGACAGCGTTGCACGGCACAAAAATTAGCTTTAGTACATAGTTCAAAGTATGAAGAATTCACACGTAGAGTTGTCGAGGAAGTCCAAAAACTTGAATTAAATCCTATGATTGACGAGCCATCCGCATCTTTTGTTATGGAATTATTTAACGATGCCACTTCAAAAGGAGCTGAAGTGAAAGTATCTCCAAACCACGATTCAAATAAGCTCTCCCCAGCTGTTGTTTCAGAAGTAAAACCAGAAATGAGAGTATTTTACGAAGAACAATTTGGACCGTTGATGCCTATTGGAAAATATGAGACTGAAGAAGAATTGCTTAAATTAGTCAACGGATCACCATACGGGTTACAAGCCAGTGTTTACACAAAAGATATTGATCAAGCTTTTCGATTAGCCGATAAAATTGAAGTCGGAACAGTTCAAATTAACGCAAAACCAGATAGGGGTCCTGACAATTTCCCATTTGGAGGTGTAAAAGATTCAGGACAATTGATGCAGGGCACTATAGAAACACTTGATTTGATGACTAGGGGGAAGATGGTGGTGGTGAATACGTAAGGAATTCAGCATTCAGATTTCAGTATTCAGCAGGTTATAATTTCCCTTCGAGTAAAGGGGATTTCTCGCAATTTAAGTTACTGAATCCTGAACTCTAAGTTCTGAATTCTGAATTCTGAATTCATATCATATTAATCGTTCTCACAAACTCTGAATGTGACCAAGTAAGTGGTTTCATAGAAAGACCGAAACCTGTATGAGGATGCGCCTGTTCGGCTATTAGTCCTGTGTGATCGGTATGATTAATCACCCAATCAATATATTTTTTTGCTTTAGATTTCTCTCCGATTTTCAGATAGTACTGTGCCATCCAAAGTGTTGATATAAACCATGGGTTGCCAGGTAGTGATTTATCGATCTGTAAATAATTATCGTCAATCTTTCTGGCCATACCACCAACTTCTGTATCAAGCCATAAATCTTTTTCAATTTTTTCAATAGTCTTCTTAATTCTTTCGTCGTCAACATCAAACATGCCATACATCCAAAGAGAATGTATAGATGTATCTGACATTTTATCCAATCGTGATTTTGTATGTTGGGGATCGCAATAGATACTATTTATGAAAGTACCGTCTTTTTCATCAAAGAAGTACTTTTTATAGGCATCTTTTATCCCATCGGCAGCTTTTGTACAAGATTCGATAAGATGTTCGTATTTCATACTTTCGGCAAGCTGAGCACCTGCTTTCAGAGCAGAATAGACCATAGAAACAGTATAGCTATGCACACCCCAATGTATTTCCCAAATATCGTAGCTTGGTTTTGGTAACATAGAACCAGCAAGTTTAAATCCAATAGGATGATTATCGGTGAGATTATTACTTAAAAACCTATAGTCAATCAAAAAGTTTAGCGCTGGAACAATTAGAGAATTCCACAATTCAGTGATAAGACCACGATCTTCGTAATGTTGATAATACTTATTTAGGGCTATCAACACACTCGCAGTTTCATCTTCTTGTATGGGAAGTTGTTCGTTTCCATATTTATCAACCCAGGGATGCCAACTGCTACCAATTCCTTTTGAGACATCAGAATAATACTTGTGGTGCATAAAACCTTCTTTGGTTATTACTTTTTCACAAAATAAGAAGAAATTTTTGGCAAGTTCAGGGTATCCCGCCTCAATATATGCCATTGCTGTGTGTGCACCATCTCTGGGCCACATATATGAATACGAGTCTTTTCCTCCCTTTTTGACGAATTGTGAGTCGTTTGCAGCTGTGATTGCGCCATTTTTGTCTGTTTGAGTCCGCAATATGAGTAAGGATCTAGAGTAAAGAGTTTCAAGTAAACGATTTTTATCTGATTCTTCATAGAATTGAATATTGGTTTTTGGATTGAGCCAATTTTGCCAGAAGTAATTTGTTTTTTCTTCTAGATTTTTTCGATCAGCTTTACGTATAAATCTTGCTAAATCAGCTATTTCATTGTAATTTTGTCCACAAACAATAAAATATTCAAGTTCCTGGGTAGTTTTGCCTGGAATTTTTAAAACAGATGAAATACATGATTGTGTAGTACCAGTACTCACTGGATTAAATTGTAACTTACCTTCACTATCTGGGAATGCACCCTTGTTATTATTATCGTTGGGAGCGGCACAAGTATATTCATGAATTTTTGAACAAAAACCCATACCAAGATATGAATTTTTCTTGTAGTGGCACATGATTTTTGCTGGTTCATACCAACTTGCAGTATTCCCACTGTCATCTTCCCTCATATAATAGTTGTGTTTAAAAAAGATCTTAATTTCACGATATTCTTCATCTTTATTTTCAACGCTAATTCTTCGAAGAAAGACATCCTTATCAAAAAGCACAAAATCGGTAAAGGTGATTTCCAGTTTGTAGATTTCACTATATGCTGTCGCACTTGAAACAAGAGAATTGTCAAAATAGTTTGTATTAATAATGAAATTTTCCTGATTCAGATAAACAATATTTCCGTCAATAAAGAAGAATATTTCATTGGCTTTTTCGCTCAAGTGATTTGCTTCACCAACAAATGGCCAATAGAAATCTTTCAGATTAAGATTATCGTCAATATTTACTAATGTTGATCCGTTTCCAAGAACTAGGTTAGTTGACATTATTATTTTGATTTATCTTTAAATAATAAATTGTTTCCAATAACGTTGCAACGCTCCATGCTTGGAGCAAACATCCATTTGGCTCTACTAAATCAGCACTAAATATCTCTGGAACATATTTTAAATTTTTTGATTGTATACTCTCCGCAAAACTTTTTAATTTTTCTTCCACATATTTGACACTAGAGGATGAAAAATTGTATGTTTTGAGATAAGAGATTAGGTAGAACCCCAATAAATATGTCCAAATCGTCCCCTGGTGGTAGCTAAAATCTCTTTGTTTCTGATTTCCAGTATAATCACCAATATATTTTTCATCATCTCTAGAAAGCGTTCTAAGACCAACTTCAGTGAGGAGTTTTAATTCGATAGTTGCCAGAATCATTTTACTTCTTTTACTTGAGAGAATTTTAAAAGGTAAGTAAAGTGGAATTATTTGATTTGGTCGGATTGATTTATCAATCTTGTCTGTGTTGATCACATCGTATAAGCAATTAGATGAGTTATTCCAATAATTTTCTTCAAAATTCTTTTCGATTCTAACTTTTAGATCTTTTAGTTGATTAAGATGTGTACGGTCTTCAAATTTTTCTTTGAGTATTATCAAAATTCTTATGTAGTTATACCATAGGGCTTGTATTTCAACTGCACAACCACTCCGATTTGTGACTGGCTGGCCATCTACAAGTGCATCCATCCAGGTTCGTGCTTCGTTTGCACTTTCGTCATATAAAAAACCATCATCAGTTATATGTAATTTATTTTTTCCTTGTAAAATGCTGGTATAGATTTCCTCAATTTCTGGAAGCAATGATTTAGCTGTATCATAGTCCGATGTTAGTTGGGTATATTCATAAAGTCTAATAACGAACCAAAACATCCCGTCGACGGAGTTCATGATTTTATTTATGAATAGTCTATTTGGAAGCATACCATCTTGAAAACTTTTACCCCACTCCAAGAAAATCTTCTTTGCGAAATCAAAATCTTTTTGTGAAAGTGCTAAACCATGTAGAGAAATAAAAGTATCTCTTGCCCATTCATCAAACCAATGATATCCCGCGATAATCCCGGTGTGCTTTGTTGTGGTAATTTTAACTTTGTTACTTTGTGATAATAGTTGAGATTCTAGACCAGACCTAAGAGGAGCTATTACGGGAATCAACTTTTCTAATTCGATTTGCCAAATATCTTCGATTTTTGCTTCTTCTGGTTTTGCATTGAAGCGGAAAGCAAAATAATGATTTGTCTCACCCGCCATGAAGTTTGATTCGAAAGACCCTGGCATAAAAAGGTCTTCATAAGGATCGTATCCTCTTTGCTCTTCATCGGGGTAAAAAATATGAAAGTATGTATCGGGTTTTTGTATAAATCTTGCGTTATCAGCAGTGAAGTGTAAAGAAAGATTTTGTTCAGAAGTCACATTAGCGTAATTTTCGAGTGAAAGCAGTCGATATTTAGTAAATGTTTCTTTATTCCCATTTTCATGAATATCTCTGATGTTAATTAAAGGTGATAGAAATAATTTTCCAGCAGTTGATGAGTTAATATTGTATTTAATCAGAAGTGTATCGTCTTCGGCTAGGAGCATTATAGTTTTTTCGATACTTATACCAGGCACTCTAAACAACCACTTTGGAAGAGGTTCTAATTCGAAATTTGCAATGTTACGAAATCCTTCAGGGTCAAAGTGATAATTTTGATAAGCATTTGTTGAGAGTGGAAAATCACCTTGATTTGTTTCAATTCTATCTAGAACTCTGTTTAGTACATTTATACGATTTAAATGTCCTTGTGTGCATGCTAGCAATGAATGATACTTTCTTGTGTTACCATAGAGGAAATTTGCTGAAGAATACGTACCCAGCTTGTTTGTTATCAGGAATTCTCTCTGGTACGAACCAAAATTAATCATTTTTCAAGTAGGACTTATAACTGACCATTTGTTTCAGCTTATCACTGAAGTCACCTACTACATTCATATAGTTTATATAAGCATCATAAGGTGACTCGTATGGACTGAAGTATTTATGAATGTCGCCGTCATTCCAATATTTAGTTGACATGTAGTAGAAGTGATCTGAGGTTTGGAGTTTTCTCCAAGTAGATAACAACTTTCTTTTGGTTAGTTTGTCGGATATTGTGTTGATTGCGCTTTTTACTAGTTGCTCGTACTTGTAGATTTGGTCTGCTGCATGTCTCTGCATTTTATTCCCTAGCCATGCTGATAAGTCTCTCTCAATATCTGCCCATGATATAAGATTGTGGATATCAATTTCATCTCTAGCCTCAAAGTCTCTGACTGTTTCGCTTGGAGTACGAAAACCAATACCTCTTCTAATAAGTTCGGCAGGGAGTAACTCTAAGAATTTGAAGATTCCACTATCTTCCCATTGATGTTCACCAAAAGTTTCATAATCCATAAATAAGTTGATAGTTTCTCCGTCTGTTTGTTCTACCCAGTCTACGAATTTCTCTACACTGAGAGGATGTTCTTTCCAGTTTATGTCGGAAAATCTGAATGCGATATCATCCGAAAGTTTGTAGTTTTTAAGTAATAAAGCGATTTTTCTATTTGCTCTGTCTTTGATCTTGTAATTTTTAATGATCTTTTCATCTTCTGGATGTAAATCGAACTTTGGAGCATTGTAGACGAAATTAGGAGATTTTGATTTGAGATAATAATCCCAGCCTTCTGCTAATATCGCATCAAACCCCATCTTTCTTATGAAATTTGCGAGTTCATTGTTATAAATCAGCTCTGTGTTGCGGAATACCTTTGGACGCTTTTTAAATAGTTTATAAATTTTCTTTCGATGGAGAATGATTTGTTCTGCAAATTCTTGTTTGGAATAAATCCAGCTCAGTGAGTGGTAATATGTTTCGCTGAGTAGTTCAACTCTTCGAGTTTTGACTAAACTTTGAAAACTTTCAATCAAGCTTGGATCGTACTTCTCGAACTGCTCTAGAGCTATACCTGAAATTGAGAAACTACATTTGAATTCTTTGTGTTTTGCTAGAAGATCAAGTAATAAATTATTAGTAGGGTGGTAGCTTTTCTTTCCGACTTTTTCAATGAAAAATTTATTTGTGTGTGGTAGATCCCCCCTAAAATAGCCTTTGGTGTTTCCTTTATTGAAGTAGTTGAATTGAGTAAGACGTAGAGGTTGGTGCACCTGGAAATAGAAACATACGGATTTTTTGTAATTATTTTCTTTATTGCTCATGAATAATCAATTCGTTGTATAAATCAATAATTTTATGTGTTTGTGCTTCCCAACTGAGATGATTGACATCGTGATTGCCATTTTCTCTGAGGGTTTCTTGCAAAGGTTGATATCTAAGTACTGAAAGAATTTTATTTGCCATAGCATCAATATCCCAGAAATCAACTTTTAAGCAATTTTGTACAACTTCACTAACTCCACTCTGCCTGGATAACAAGACGGGAGTTCCGTTTCTCATAGCTTCGAGAGCAGTTAAGCCAAATGGCTCAGTAATTGAAGGCATAACAAACAAATCTGCTTGTCTATAAGCTTGATCAACCTGTTCGTGATTCAGCCATCCTGTGAAAACAATATTTTCCGAGATCCCTAACTCTATGCTCATATCTATCAGTTCTTTTATCATTTCCCCTTTCCCAACAAAGACAAACTTCGCATCAGGGATAACTTTTATCACTTTTTGTGCTGCTTGCAGAAGATAATCCGCACCTTTTGCAATTGTGAGTCTTCCTAGGAATAATACCATTTTTTCATCTTTTTGTTTTGTCATATCAGCTCTGACAACACTTGGTGTTATGTTTTTCTCAATAGCGTTATGGACAACTCGGATTTTTGAAGGATCTAT
>JAGQLL010000058.1 GCA_020429395.1 Candidatus Dojkabacteria bacterium
TCTAGTTATAAACTTTCACTTCAGTATGGGTAGTACAGGATTCGAACCTGTGGCCTTTCGCACGTCAAGCGAATGCTCTACCAGCTGAGCTAACTACCCACACCAAAGGGAATGTGGTGATCTTCATTTATCTAGTCGCCAATTATAAACTAATTTGGTCGATTTTTGATAATTTTGTCAATTAAACCATATGTCTTAGCTGTTTCAGCAGTCATATGTTTATCTCTATCACTATCTTTAACAATTTGGTCAAAACTTTGTCCAGTATTTTCAGAAAGGATTTTTGTTAAAAGATCCTTTAATCGTAAGATTTCTTTTGCTTCAATTTCAATATCACTTGCTTGACCAGAAATGCCTCCACTTACTAGTGGTTGATGCATATGGATCATTGTATTGGGTAATGCAAATCGTTTACCTTTTGTACCTGCTGATAATAATACCGTTCCAAATGATGCAGCCGTACCAAATGCAAAAGTTACGATGTCTGGTTTGATATAGTTCATTGTGTCTAATATAGCAAGTCCTGAGTAAATAACCCCACCAGGACAATTAATATACATTGTTATATCCTTCTCTTTGTCTTCTTTCTCTAGGAATAATAGTTGTGCTATTACTGCATTTGCAACTTGATCATCTATCCCAGTTCCAAGAAAAATAATTCTGTCTTTAAGTAATCTTGAATAGATGTCGTAGGCTCTCTCTCCATCTCTGGATTTTTCGATAATTGTTGGAACTAGGTAACTCATGGGTAGAATTGATTAATTAAGGATCAAATCATTATATGATATTTTCTAAACTTTATAAAACTATTAGTAATTTATAGAAAAGATGAATAGAAACAAAAATGCCTCCTTGCGGAGACATTTTTGCTTGCACTTTTAACTATTTTTACTGCCTTTTGCTTATATTTAATTGTAGTAATAATTTACCAGACAAAACACTCCCTTGTCAAGAATATTTGTACAGTAAAAACAGTGGTGTTGGAGAAATTTGAACAGTCCCCTTATTGGTTCGCCGGCAAGGGTTTAGGATAGTGGTGGTCAGTATCGGGAGTGGTTGAGTTTGTTCTTGAGAAAATAATAGAGTAAATATTTCCCTTGAAATTTAGTCAACAATTATAAGAGTTGATTCACTGTTAAGTTCTAGTCTCTCTGCCATGCCTGCATTAAGCTCTAGTGCATATTTTGCAGGTTCTTCGGAGTTGTATCGTAGTGATTCATTTAGTGGTTGTGCGTTTTCGTGAGAATTAATAAATTTCATACTTGAATCAAAGAAGATGATATCTAGAGGTAAATATGTATTTTTCATCCAAAATGAACGCGGTTGACTATCTGGGAATATAAATAGCATACCTTCATTTTCGGGTAGCGTCTTTATATTCATTAGTCCTGTTGCCCTACTTTCCTCATCATCGGCGATATATACGTCATAGTAGAAAGATTCATCGTTTGAGAATATTTCTATTCGCTTTTTTGTGAGTTGGTTAGCATCTGCAAGGGGGTCGACTTTTATTTGTTGTGTGTTTTCTATACTTTTAAATAAAGAAAAAATAAGTATAAAACCTCCTACTACAGTCGATGCCAACACTAGTAGGATTGTTTTCCAATTGGTTTCAATACTATTGTTTTCGTTTAAAGTTTTTTTCAAGGTCTGATTTATTAATAATCCAAATAATAGGCCTGCCATGCGGACAGGAGTATGGTTGAGAACATTTTAGTAGTTGTTTAAATAACTCTTTAGCTTGGTAAGAGTCAAGCTTTTGACCTGCTCGTATACTACTATGACATGCGATAGTTGCAATCAACTTCTTTAAAATAGGATTCTCTTCTTTATTAATTGTATCGCTAGATTCGTCAAGTGAAGCGAGAATTTCGGTGAAGATTTTATTGCTATTATTTGAATAAACTCCTTCAGGAATTGATGTAAGTTCGGTCTTGTTCCCTCGATTTTTGAATTCAAAACCAAGTTTGGAGAGCAAATCTTTATTTTCGATTAATAGTATTTGTTCTGTTTTAGAAATATTTAATACTTCTGGAATTAAAAGTTTTTGGGAAGGTAGTGATTTTTGTTCTTTAAATCTTTTTTCGATCTTTTCGAAATTTATTCTTTCGTCTGCTGCGTGTTGATCTATGAATTGTACATCATCCCCTTTCTGAATGACTATATATGTATTGAAAATTTGGAGTACTTCTCTTTCGATTTCAAAAGATTCTGGTTCTTGCGAAATATTACTACTTGATGTAAGAATGTTCCGTGTAAAGTCAATACTGGTCTGTGTGTTAAGCCTTGGAGCTTGGTTACTGAAATCATTATTTTTGTAGTGTTCACCTGTCTGTCCCTTTTCCTTTCTCGGGGATGAATTATTGTATAAACCTACTGTTTCTTTGGGAAATTTCTCTGTTGTTTCTTGCTGTAAATGTTTCTCTAGTGCGTTTCTAACAGAGTTGTGGACTACTCGGAAAATTTCTTTCGAATTATCAAATCTAATTTCGCTTTTTCTTGGGTGGACATTAACATCAACCTTGTCTTCGTTGATATTAATATTAATGAAATATATAGGATATTGATTATGCATAAGATTGGTTCCAAAGCCAGATTTCACAGCTTTTGCAATGATTGGATCCGTAACACTTCTTTTGTTAACAAAGATGTACTGAATGTTGCTATCTTTTCTATTTATTTCTGGATGTCCGATAAAACCCGAAATTTGCAAGCCTTTGTCATCGAAGAGTATACGGATTAGTCTGTCCTTAAGGTTGGGATAGAACTGAACAATTCTTTTTTCCAAGGAATCGACTTTTGGAATTGAATACACAACTTTAGAGTTATTATGTAGTTCAAAACCAATCATGTAATGAGGTATGGCAATCTTTAGAAATGTATTTAATATGTTCTTGTATTCAGTGATGTCGGATTTTAAAAATTTTCTTCTAGCAGGAATTTTGTCGAAAATATTTTCAACAATTACACTTGTTCCTTGATTCCTAGCAGGACCATGTTCGGTTATTATTCTATCTCCTTTATTGAATGCTAGTATAGGTTTTCCTTCTGATGTCTTGGTATGGATTATTAGATTAGAGACACTTGAGATACTTGCCAGTGCTTCTCCTCTAAAACCCAAAGTAAAGATGTTTTTTAGATCATCAATTGAATCAATTTTTGATGTTGCATGCTGAACAAGTGCTAATTTTGCATCTTGTTCGTTCATTCCAGTTCCATTGTCAATAACTTCGATGTAGTTTATACCTCCATTTTCAACCTTAAGTATAATTTTGTCTGATCCAGCATCTATAGAGTTTTCTATGAGTTCTTTTACTATCGAGGCTGGTCTTTCCACAACTTCTCCAGCAGCAATTTTATTTATAAGATCCGGAGAAAGGAGTTTTATTGTATTAGTCATAAAGCTCTATTGTTAATTGAATTGGTTTATAATCTTTATTCATGGGTATATTTTGAAGTTCTTCAGAGTTTTGTGGTATTTCTAATGAGAGTAATCTCAGAAAAACGTCCTCTCCAGTAATATCAAAACCATCAGAATCTGGCTCTAAACTTACGATAATTTGATAGTTACCATTTGCAAGATTAAGTGGCGCTTCCAATGGTTCTGGTAGATTTCTTAATAAATCTTCACCCGGAAATTTAAAGCCTTCTGAACTTAAAGAATAAATTTTGGAATTATCTTCTTCTTTTACATTATCAAATCTACCCAAGTAAAGGGTTTTATCTACAACCGGATTGATTATTCTAGCTTCGTATTTAAATTTTTGAGGTGAATTTGGTAGTTTTAGACCTGGTAGTTCATCTATCTCATCTTTAAACCATATCCCACTTATCTCGTTGATAGTGGAATTTCCGTCTGTAGGAGTTGCCAAAATGAAGTAACTCTCATTTTCGGGTACATCTAAACCAAATATTAATTCTGCCCTATTCTGCACAATTTCTGAATCCATCAACACAAAATTATTTGGTGTTTCATCTCTATCTCCTTCGCTTTCGATTGTGACAAAGATGTTTTGAATCTCATCCAAACCTTCCATGTAAAGTTCTGTGAGGTCACTTCCATCTAGATTTTTTAGTTGATTGTCTATTGAGTTGAATCTTTTGATAAAAACCATGCTATTATCATCTTTTCTCCCCCAAATAGCATAATGTCCTAACTGAATGGTCGGGAAATTGTCTGACTGAAATGTCATCGATGGGGATGGGGTTGTTGGTTGGTCATTTCCATCAAGATAGATTTTGGAAACTATTAAAATGAGAGCGGATATAATGATTGTTACAACTATTATTATCCCGATCAAGGGCTGTCTTTCATTAAGCTCACTTAACTGAGATCTTCTTCTCATGTAAGTCTGTAGGATTATTAATTAATGATACAGATTTTAATCTGCTTGGACAAATTTTACACCAGATGGTTTCAGTTTTTGTTGTCTGAAGACCGATAGAATACTTAATATTTTCCCGTGTGCTTCACCAACAATTACGTGTTTCTCCAAGGTAGTTTTCACAAGTTCGCTACCATGAAGCTTCTTTAGGGGTATCTTTTGTGAGTATTTGGATTCGCTGATTGCGCCTAATTCATTAATAATCTTGGTCCTTATGCGCCAATCAATTCTAGCTAAATCATCCTTAGCTTTATTAGAGTACGTTATATTCATGATTGTTTTATCTCAAATAATTTCTCAATATCCTCTTGTGAGTATGTGGGTCCTTTGTAGGACTCAAGAGAGGTAAGTTGTAAATAGTATTTATCAGTGAGCTTTTCTTCCATCTCTTTTAGCAATACTTTGATTTGGTTGCGGATCAAAGCAGATGGAGAGACACCCAATTTGCGGGCAAAATAAAAAAGGAGATCTTTCTCCTCGGGCTCAAGCCTTACGGCTAATTTAGTTGTCATATTATTCTTCATGACGTAATCATTATATCAACCCAGAATGTATTTGTCCACTCTTCTTAGTTGCGAGAAAGTGCCATGGGAGCTATGTTTCCGGTGTTAAAAACTATGGGACAAAACACCCGGGGTCGTACACGAAAACTATGGGCTGGTTTATTGACTGCTGGAATTGATAAACTTTTGTACCTCAGATTGTTCGAATCCAAGAAAGAAAATCTCTGTTTTAGGTGTGATTCCGAGTTTGTTTTTGGATTCTTCGTATATTAACTCAAATAATCCTAAAACATCGTTTGAGGATGCTCCTGGTTGCGTTTCTATAAAAGCTGCATGTTTATCGGAGATCTTGGCATTACCGATTTGTTTACCTTTGAGACCGAGGACTTTATCAATTATGTACCCCCAACTATTGCTTTCCAGTTTTAGATCACTCTGGACGGGTTTTTCAATATTTTGGAAACAGCAGCCAGCACTGTTAGCTGGCTGAAGCTTTTTTCTGGTCGCCCAGGCAATAGATGTGTTTCTCGCACGTTCTTTATCCCCTTCTCTTAGGATTAGATTCACTGAAAGAATAACATCTTTATTTTTATGAAATATTGAGTAATCGTAATCAAAATCTAACTCGCTTTTTTGTAATGTTTTAAACTCCCCTTTTTCAGTGAGAACATAAACCGACTGTACTACTTCTGAAAAAAATCTAGTTCCACCATGAATGTTATTATATACAGCCCCTCCAACTGTTCCAGGAATCCCAGCGAACCATTGAAGTCCTGTAATTCCTTGGTCTATTGTTACGTTTATCAAGTATGGAAGATAAACTCCAGAAGCCACAGTTAATTCAATTGTTGGAAAGTGAGATTCGTCAAAATCCAAGTCATCAAAATTATAGTATTGTTCTGTATCTATCGCATTTAAGCGGGCTTCTATTTCATTAGCTGTAGGTAAATTGGTTTCGGATTTACCTTTGATTTCTATTTCTTTGGAAGCATTTTTAATAACTAGACCGCGAATCCCTTTGTCCGAAATAAGGACATTACTACCCCATCCAAGAATTGTATAGGGTATTTGAAACTCATTTGCCTTCTCAACAGCCCTAGATAATTCGTCAATGGTATTTGCTTGAAAAAATATTTCTGCAGGACCTCCAATTCTCCATGTAGTGTATTTAGCAAGTGGTTGTTCGAGTGTGGCTGTCGAGTTAATTTTATCTAGTTCAGTTTTTAGTTTAGTTATATTATTCATTTAATAATGTTGCTTTAATTCTTCTAATTCCGGCTCCGCTACTCTCTTCTTTTAGAATTTTAAACGATCCTTGTTCTCTAATTTGTTCAATATTTTCAACATGTGGTCCACCACAGAATTCTTTTGAAATTTCGACGCCTGTTTTTTGGTCCTTTATAAAGTAAACAGTGACTAAATCTCCGTAATTCTTGCCAAATTCCATCTCTGCGCCTATTTTCTCTGCTTCAGCTTTTGGCATAGTAACTTTTTCTATAACAAGGTCTTTGCCAATATAATCATTAACTAAATCTTCTACTTCTTTTAGGGTTTCTGGTGTTAACTTCTCGTTATGTAGGAAATCAATTCTTAACCTTTCTGAGGTTATATTGCTCCCTCTTTGTTTAACATGATTGCCAAGTGTATTCTGTAGTGCCGCTAGTAATAAATGGTGAGTGGTATGCAGTGCTGTAGTACGTTCTGACTGGTCGGCAAGTCCTCCTTTGAACTTTTTCTCAGCCCCTGCCCTACTTTGTGCTTTATGGTTTTCTAATTCAGTATTAAATCCTTCCATTATCTCTTCAACATCATGTTCACTATAATCACCAGGATCGTTTGCTTCAGAGGATGATATTTCTTCGAGAATCATCTCAATTGGAAATCCGTAAGTCTCATATATATAAAATGCATCTTTCCCTGTAATTTTGATTCCCATGCCTGTGTATTTTTGTAGTTCCTTCAATCCCTTGTCTAGGGTTTTTGCAAACTTGATTTCTTCTTTTTCAAGTTCGTTTAATATTGAACTTTCGTTTTCCTTTAAGTGTGGATAATGATCGTGCATCCTTTCAATTACTGCCATTGCAAGTTCTCTGGTGAAGTTACCCTCAATTTCGAGTTTTCTCGATGTTCTGATCATCCTTCTAATAAGACTTCGTAAAATGTAGCCTTGGTCTTTGTTTGCTGGAATTATTCCGTCTGCAATTATGAAACTCGATGCTCTAGCATGATCAGCTAGAATTCTCATACTGGATGTAAATTCATTCTCACTTCCATTGTCTTTGTATGGTTTCCCACTAAGTTTTTCAATTCTTTCTATAAGAGGTACATATAAGTCTGTTTCAAATATGTCAGTTTTTCCTTGGGAGCACATTACTACTCTCTCAAAACCTCCTCCAAAATCTACATTTCTCTGGGAAAGTCTTTGCCAATTCATTTCCTCATCAAGTTTGTATTCCATAAAAACAGAGTTTCCAATCTCGATAAACCTTCCAGAATCATCGTTTATATGGTATTCGTCTTGTTCTACAGCAATTTGACCTAAATCATAGAAAATTTCAGAGCTAGGCCCACCAAGTTCGCCAGGGGCTTCTCCTCTTTGCCACCAGTTATCAGATTTCCCATAAGGGAATATTCTAAATTTATGTGTTTTAGCTGTTTCAAGATCTGTAGGTATGTTTGTAATATCTTCTGTGAACTCTGCTTCAATTCCGTGCTTCTTAAAAACCTCTTTCCATAATTCTATTGATACATCATCTCTGCCTACGACATCATCTCCGCCCCATACCGAAACGTATAATCTTTCTGGGTCAAGCCCGAAGTGTTTTGTGTACAGTTCGAATACCCAGGGAATTTGTTTTTCTTTAAAGTAATCACCTAGAGACCAGTTACCCATCATTTCAAACATAGAGGTATGGCGATTATCACCGATTTCTGCGATGTCTTTAGGTGCAGAACGAAATGATCTTTGGAAATTACATAATCTTTTGCCTTTAGGATGTGGTTCACCCGACAAATATGGTACTAAAGGAAACATACCTGAGTTTGTGAAAAGTATCGTAGGGTCATTAATAGGTATGAGTGATATATTTGGAATTTCAATATGATTTCTCTCTGAGTCTGTCATGAACTCAAAGAAAGCTTTTCTTATATCATCTGATTTCATAGTTGTTGTTTTAACTGCTATTTGATTAAACCATAAAAACAAATAATTTTCATCAAGTTAAAATATATCAATAATACAGCTTATAGTTTTAATATAACGATTGTTTGTAGAATTCTTGATAGACTTCGATGAGTTTAATCGGATTTTGAGACAATTAAGATATGTAACGCGTATGTGGATATGTTGCGTATGGGAAATTTTCCGTGGGTGTGATTTATTGAGTATAATTATTATACAGATAGCGCTCTATGTTTTGCCAATAGGGGCCTACTTGAGGTGTGGTTAAATTAGTCTTGTGGGCAATTTTAATGCCAAATATTTACAATTTTGTAAATTTAGAAGATATGAAAGAGATGATGCAAAATCCTTTGATGCTTAGTTGCATACTCAATAGATATTATTGAAAAATCAATAATACAGAATTAGTTACTATTGTTGTCCTGTAGTTAATCGCCTGCTTTTAACAAAAATTTTATAAATACAGGATGAGGTTCCTGAGGGGATGACTTATATTCAGGATGACCTTGTGTTGCCACAAAAAATGGATGAGTTTTCTTTGGTAATTCGATAAATTCTACAAAGAAATTATCAGGAGAAGTTCCGCTAAATATAAATCCATCTTTTTCAAATTGCTCTCTGTATTTATTATTAAATTCAAACCTGTGTCTATGACGCTCTGCGATTATTGATTTGTTAGTATCTTTAAACCCATTGTGTTTTGAATATATTTCGTGAGTAAGAGTATTCTTTTTTACAATACAGTCGAAAGTCCCAAGTCTCATTGATGTCCCCTCCCCTTTTATCACTTGATACTTTTCGTTAAAAGGAATGCTGTGAATTATAGGGTTTTTGGTTTTGGGATCTATTTCTTCTGAATTCGCATCTTTTATTTTCAACACATTTCTGGCGTATTCTACACATGCTAGTTGCATACCATAACACAGTCCAAGGTATGGGATTTTATTTTCTCTGGCATATTTAATCGCTTTGATTTTCCCCTTTGTACCTCTTTCACCCCATCCTATAGGGACTACGATACCATCAACTCCTTTAAGTTGTTCTAAAAGATTCTTTTCTTGTTTGTCTGAATTAATAAATTTAAGAGCAACGTTCATTTTATTAAAAACACGCGCATGGTTAATAGCTTCGAGTAGAGCATAATATGAATCAACGAGTGATGAGTCTCCAGTTGCGAAATATTTGCCAACAATAGCAATAGTCGCTTCTTTATCGAATTTTTTAAGAAGTTTATTTGAGTAATCTTCCCAGAAAGATAAATCTAGTGATTTCTTTTTAGGAGTAATACCGAAGTAATTAAGTAGTCTTTTATCTAATTCTTGATTGTAAAGATGAACAGGAACTTGATAAACATTCTTCAAATTTTCACAAGAAAAGATATCTTTATGATCTACATAGAATTTCAGACCAAATTTATATTTCCTTTGTTTATCAACTGGTCTTTCACTTCTAATTACGATGAAGTTAGGGTTAATTCCCATCGACATGAGGGCTTTTAGGCCAAACTGGGCCGGTTTTGTTTTGGGTTCGTCAATATGTGGTGGTACCGGGACATATGTGACGTGTACATTTGCTACTTGCTCCGTGAATGATAAAATTCTAGCTGCTTCATAATATAATCCATTGTTATTCTCATATTCACCTACAGTCCCTCCTAATTCTATTACTACGAAATCTGCTTGAGATTCTTCTGCTGCAAGTTTAATTCTTGAGATAATTTCGTTAACAACATGAGGAATTGGTTCAACATCTTCCCCTTCATATTTCATTTTTCTTTCGTTACTAATTACCGTTGAGTAAAGTTGACCCATTGTCATAAAATTTTTCTGTCCTACTTCCTGATTCAAAAAACGCTCATAGTTCCCCAAATCAATGTCTGCTTCCAATCCGTCAAAACATAGAAACGGATCACCATGTTCAATAGGGTTGATAGTTCCAAAGTCAACATTTAAATTGTTCTCACATTTGATTGGACATACGGTATATCCATGGGCCTTCAATAATAGTGAAATAGATGCTGATGTTACTCCTTTTCCAACAGCGCTCATAACACCACCACTCACAAAAATATATTTTGCCTTTATAGACATTAGAAAAATGATAAAAAAATAAATTTGGGCAGATACAAAAATTCAGTTTATATATTAGTGCGAATAAGAGCAAGTAAATTTACTTCAAATATTCATCATCAGTTAAGGCAGGCAGTATAATGGCAAAATCTGCTTCCCTGCCATCCTCTAAAATTGCTACTCCTTCAAAAAGGTAATATGGTTGAAGGTAGTTTGTCCAAGGTTCGGATTCAATCCATTCGTTTGGCTCTATGTAGATGATTTGTGTATCAGTTGCTTTGACCTTATACTCAAGTACATTTAAATTCTGATGCGCTGCAAAGATATCTTCGCCTTTTAGCTTTAAGTAGTACAAAACTCCTTCGTTATTTTGTAATTTCAGAAAGGCACTTGTAGAATTTAATGAATTGTAAATTCCTTTGAGTCCGTAATTAAATTCATGATAATCAAACTTTACTAATCCTGGGACTATTTGTTCCATATCCCCTCTCACTAATATGTCAGCTACTCCAGATAAATAGTTTATTTTACGAACATCACTTAGTAAATTCGAATATTGAAGTTCATTTTCTTTCGGTCTATAGTCCGGATCAATTTCACTTCCAACAATACTTTTAAATTGTGTAATATGCACAAACTTTGATAATCTTGGGGAAGAGGCTTCAGAGAGTTTATTGACCCCGTCATAATTCACATAATATATTTTGTTATTTGATTTATCAAAATAATTATTGTTCAAGCCTAGCGCTGATATTACAGAGTTCCCGATTGAGTCATAATAATTTTCATCGGAAATTGTATTTAGAGTGGAGAGGATTTCCAGGTCCAATTTTTCTTTTGACAGATCTATAGTATATCCCCATTTCTCTAAGAGTTTGTTATAGGTGAGGCTTCTGGTAGTGTCAGGACTTTGCCATAGCAAAACATTGTCAGAGATTATTCTACCATTTGGATTTAACTCTAGTGCAGATGCTACTTCATTCCCTTTTGCTACATTCCCTAGTTTCTCCCTTGGTTTATTTATCTCATATACATTTAATACAGGTGGGAAATTCGGTAAGACGTCTCGATCTTGGAGAGAGTAAGTAGTATTACTCGTAGGATTTGTTTCCAAGCTAAGGATATCTGGGAATGGTATCTCTCCTAAAGCTTGGTCGGGTTTTAGGTAAGGGGAAGCTTGATTCTTGTTATTATTATTCAGTATCGGATCGTCTGGATCGGTCAGTCCGAATATAAAATTGAAAATAAATGTTGATATAGCAAATATCAGAAAGATAATTACTCCCTTGCGTGCATGTTTTGTAGCTTTACTTAATCTAGATGACATACAAGTAATAAAATTATTAATTCAAATATTATTACATTTATTATATATTAAGATAAACATTAAATCTTCATCAAATATATTGTGAAAAATACTTCACCAAAGATTTTTTATAAAATCAAACTATACTGGAATAACTTGAGATTTCCAATTAAAATCATTCTGATTATCATACTGACGATTAGCATCGGGCTTTTGGGTTATCTAGGAACGAACTACTATTTTAATAGTGATATGGCGCTTTTAAAAGCTCCAAATGCAATCGCGAAAAACTCGGTAACAATTATTCCCCCTACTCCACTTCCACCTAAGTACAGTAAAATCAATGGAATCCAAGTTGAATATGAGGAGTTTGATGAACTTCTTGATAGAAAACCCCTCGCAATTGTTGTTAACAATCATAAAGATGCTAGACCACAAAGTGGCTTATCCGAGGCTGATACCGTTTTGGAAGTATTAGCTGAGGGAGGCATCACTAGATATGTAGCAATGTATCACAATAATTACGATGTTGAGAAAATAGGTCCAATTAGAAGTCTGAGATACTATATGATTGATTTTGCTAGCGGTTATGATGACGCAATGATCTTGCATCATGGTTGGGCGGGGTTCGATAATGCAGATTTTGAGGTCTATAATGCAGAAACAGATGCCAGAGGTGCCGTTTCAAAATTTAACATAAAGAATATTCAAACCGAAGCAAGCACATATAGAGATCCACAGAAAGCGAAAACATCTGGATATGTGCACTCTCTTTATACTGATTTTACTAGGATAAACTCAGAGATTAGCAGATTATCAAAATCGTATAACTGGAATCTTGGCTCTGAAAATCTTAAAGAACTCTCTTTTAAAGATGATGCAGTAGAAACTGAAAGAGGTATCTTTAACTCTGTAGATATCAGATTTATGAGTTTGGGTGGAAGTGACTATGCTTCCAGGTTTACATATGACAAAACAACTAATGCATATCCTAGATTTATCGGTGGTCAACCTGATATTGATCAATTATCTAACAAGCAAATTTCTCCGAAAAATGTTATCATTGAGTGGCATGAATACGCTGATGCACGAGATGGACACAGCAGAATTATAATAAAAATGATAGGTGAGAATAAAGCTACAATACTAAGGGATGGTCAGGTTATAGAAGGTAAATGGCGAAAACAATCACGATTAGATAGAACACAATATTTCGATGCTGATGGTAAAGAAATCCCTTTAAATCGGGGTCAAATATGGATTGTAAATGCAGTAAAAGTACAAGATAGATTAATTAGTACCGTAACAATTCAATAAACTTAACTTATAAAATTTTATAAAAAATGAATAATCATAAGTTTGCCAAGATTTTCTTATTATTAGTGGTTTCACTTCTATTTCTAACCGGATGTAAAAAAGATGATACTTCGACACAAAATGGAGATGGCAACAATGATCAAGTAACCTTGATTTGGTGGAATATGTTTGATAGTGAAGAGAATGTTAAACCCTTGATTGATGCTTTCACCAGTCAGAATCCAAATGTTGTTATCCAATATCGTCAACAGGGTATTACTGGTGGAGTTACTAGTTACCGAAATCTCTTAGATAATGCATTAACTGATGCTGAATCTATAAATGATCCTGATATTTTTACGCTCGAAAATACTTGGGTTGGAAAATATCAGGAATATATTTCACCTGCACCATCAAATATTATCGGTAGTGATTATTATAATGACTTCTACCCTATTGTAAAAGAAGATTTCGGAAAAGTTAATTCATTGGGTGTACCTCTTTATGTTGATGCATTAGCAGTAATTTACAATAAAGATAAATTAATAGAAGGCGGATATACAATTCCAGATAATGATTGGAGCGAATTTAAAAATCAAGCCAAGAGTCTGACTCAAAGAGACACAAATAACAAAATTGTGTCAGCTGGATTTGCAGCGGCATCTGCTGAAAATGTACAGTTTAATTTTGATATTCTTAGTTTGTTAATTTTACAGAATGGAGCTGATCTTAACTCCCCTTCAGTTCTATCCACTTTTGCAACAAATTCTGACGTGGAGGGAGCTTTTAATTTTTATGAAGAATTTTCGGCCTCAACCGGAAGCTGGAATGATGAACAAAAACTTGATGTGGCAGCATTCCTAGAGGGAAAATTGGCAATGTTTATAGCACCTAGCTGGAGACTAAATGACATATTAATATATAACGAGAAATACAATTTGGGATTGGATATTGGTATAGCATCAGTTCCACAATTGTCCGGAACGGATAATATTTCATGGGGTACTTACTGGGGTCAAACTGTCTCCAAAGAATCCCCAAATACAGATGTAGCTTGGGAGTTTGTAAAATTTATAGCTGAAGCAGATCAACTACGAGCACTTGACCAAAAAGTTAAAGAAAATGGTCGAATGGTTGGAGTTTTTTACCCAAGATTAAGTATGTCCTCTGAAATATCAGATGACCCTTATTTACGAGTATACACTCAGGCTATGCCATTTGCTAAGTCGTGGGATATGAAGGATGGGTACATAATTGAAAGTGAATTTAATAACTATTTTAAAGATCGGGGAAGCGATTTAAATCAAATTCAGAGTGCAATTAATTCTACTATTAACTAATAATTGATGATTACAAAGTTTAGAAATTTTATATTTATTATTGTTCTTTTATCTCTTGGTGGAGGTATCGTTTCGGCACAAAGTGCTGATGAAGTCATTCTACAGAAACCTACTGAGGGTACAACAATAAGTGACACATATGAGATAGAGTGGAAAATTGTTGACGCAGATATTGAAAATCCAGCCTATTTTATAGATGTATTTAATCTTGCATGCACACAAAATGGAGGCAATTTAGGAAGAATCACAAACTCTGACGCAGATATTGAAAATAATATATATACTTATTCTTGGGATACCAATTCAGGAAATTTAGCCAACTCTCTTCAAAATGGAGGCAACTATTGTATGAGAGTTTGCGGAATACTTGCAGATGGCGGAAGCGTATATAGTAAATGTGACAAAAAGTCATTTGTTTTTAGTTCAGAAACTTCAGGAACAAATAATCAGCCCAAGATAACCCCTGCCAAAGAAGGATTTAATGTCACCATCAATGAAATATTTAGTTATAAAGTGGAAGCAAGCGACCCAGATGGTGATGAACTAAAATATTCATTTCTAAATGCACCAGATTTTCTACAAATTGATTCAAAATCCGGACAAATTTCCGGGAAGCCAACTGAGGTGGGTGATATCCGATTTATAGTTAAGGTTGATGACTCAAAAGGAGGAATTGCTACAGAAGAATTTATACTAAATATTCAATTAACTAATACTGCAAAGGAAGTTGTATTTGAGTTTCCAAAATCTGATTCTACAGTTACACCGGAAAATAATATAATTAAATGGAAAGTAAAAGATGGGATTATAGTTAGAACAATAACTCTCAGTTTCTCCCCTGACAAAGCCGAGTGGACTGAAATAACAAAACAAGACAGAGATCTAGGACAATATACTTGGAATATTAATGATATAGATGATGGTGAATATTATTTGAAGGTGTTGCTGGTTGATGAGAATAATAAATTGTATGAAATAATTACTGATAAATTTAATATTTCCTCAAAGGGTGCAGTTTCAGAAACAGAGATTTCGGATTTGAATCCAGAAGAAGGTTCAACAGTTGACATTAATAGGCCTGTTATTAGAGCAGTTTTTAAAACTCCAGAAGGTGTAACCATAGATCCCGAAGATGTGAAATTTACACTAAACGAGAGGATTGATTTAACTCTATGTGATATTACAGCTAGCTCAATTAATTGTGAAATCGTTAGCGAATTAAGTAATGACACATATACAGCTTTTATAGAACTTAGCGACTCCAATGGCATGACATTGGTAAAAGAATGGAAATTCACTGTTAATACAAGCGGAGTACCATCGGATCAATCAGAAGACACTGCAGGATCAAGTGGAAGCTCTATGCAATTAATCTTGATAATTTTTGCTGTTGGCTTTTTATTAATCGCCTTACCGTGGAGTATGTATTTGATTCTGAAAAAAAGAAAGAACAAGAAGATTGAAACCACAAAATTACCAGATAATAATGTTATACATCCAATTACTCCGTTACCTTCGGAACCTACTCAACCAGTAATTGGAACACAAGGGTTAGAAATGAATGAACCTCAAGCCATGATGGCAAATGATTCAGAACAAAGCCAAAATCCTCAAACTTATGAACCAGTCATAAATATTGAAAATACATCTGTTACACCTGGAAGTGTATACAATCCTGTAATACCTGCGGACAATACGCCATCCCAGGCTGATTCTGTCCAAGTAGCTCCTGTTAACGGAATAAGTTCTATACCTAGTGACATAAGCAATCAAAGTTCCGACATTGTTCCTGCTACTGGTACACCTGTTGTTCAACCTAATGTTGCTCAGAATACCTACCCTACTGACCCTAAAGTTATGCCAACACAAGGTCTTCCTCTTCAGAAAAGCAATATTATTCCACAACAAGAGGTAATAAATTCAAATGGCGTAACAATTCCTAATTATAATGATCCTGGTTTCGACAAACCAATAACTACTGAACAACCTGCAATGTATCAACAGGACGAAATTCCCGAATGGTTAACTAAAGATATTGAGGATACATCAACAAAAGTACCAAGTCCGACAACAACTCTAGATGATATTGTGACAAAAACAGAAATTTTACAAGGCTCAAAAGTTTATGATCCTTATGGATTGGCACTAAAAGCTGATGAAACAGAGGAACCCTCTAGCGCAAACTAGTCTTTTGTTGTAAGTTTTCTTCCGAGAATTTAGCAATAAGTTCATCGATTACACTCGCTGGATCTTTCTCAACTACAGATAAATTGATGATTAACGAATTGCCATTAATAAAAATGGATGATTCTCCGTCATTTTTTAAAATAATATATTTCTCCATTCCTACATACTCTGGTGTTTTTGAGAAAATTTGATTAGTTAGTTTTTTAATTTCAGATGTTTTAACTGGATACCCAGAATTGTTTATTACTTGTATATTACTTTGAGAACTGTCTTGTTGATAATAAGCATTTACAATTGTAGGTGTAGGAAGTGTTGAGTTTGATTGTGATTGTTGCACAGATGCTTTGTCCAGGACGGCCCCTAGAGCAGGTAATGTGAGGGCAAGGCTTAGTGAAGCCATGGTAATTCTGCGAAGATTCATACTTTTGTGTTGGAACATGTCTATAAGAGTAAACAGGAAACTTATTCCCCCAATTACAGCAAAAAGGTTCCTTGCTATCTTATCTATGGCATTGTCAAATAAGCTTCCTACCCAAGCTCCGAGTGTTGTTCCAATGGCATTGAAGGCAAGTACTAATGGTGTTAAGAAACCACCAGTTGCAGTAGCTATCAAAGCACCAATACCCATTCCAATCAAACCACCGGCCAAAGCTCCAACTGTAGCACCTATTCCACCAATATTAATACCTAGTAAAGCTGCGATACCTAGACCAACAAGGGTCGAACCTGCTAAAGCAAGTGTTGGTAAAATAGATCCTCTGATAACCAAACCTAACTTTGATAATAATTGACTCAATGATGTTGTCGTCATAAGTCCGTCCCAACCTGCTCTTATCATATTTAAAATCCCTGTATACTTCGAAGGACCGAAAATTCCTGACATTTCCCCACCTCTAATAATGTACTCCATCATTCGACCTACAGACATCCTCGTCAAGAAGGCATAGTTAGTAAAGTACCCATACATACCTAAATAATTATTTACCGTTAAGAACCTATCTATTACACCTTTGTCTTTAAAGCTAAAATTCTTACTTAAAAACTCACCTGTTGTACCTCCAGATTTAATTGTCTTTACCAGATCTTCAATTAGATTAGACATGATCTGAGTTGTACCAACCATTAGCATCATTCTTTGAAGTGGGAGTATTGCCAACCTTGATAGCAAATTCCCATAAGTATTATTCACCAATCCTTGATAAATCGATCTGCCTGTGGCTGTCCTTAGTGCGAATTTACCCGCAGTAATTGCACCAAAAGTCGCAACTCCAGCAACAACAGGATTTATACCAATTAGACCTGCTATCGCGGCAGCAAACATAGCGCCGGATAAACCAGTTTTTGCTGCACTAAATAATCTGGCTCCAGTTCCACCGAAAGCATTACCAGCATTCTTTAGATTTGATGCTACTTGTGGGTTATTTTGAATTATTTCGTTTGAAAAACCTCCAGTTATTGGGTTTCTATATAAAGCCGAACCTTTCGATTGTATCCACCTTAAAATGCCACTTGTAGGGCGATACATAGGAGAATGCATTAGGTCGTCAATTGTTTCGATTCCGATTCCGAGCAGACCTCCACCTATGGCAATTGGCAATAAGCCAGTTATTGGGATTCCCAAACTTAGTGCTATAGAACTAACACCTGCACTATATATTAAACCTCTGGGCGCCTTTCCTAGAGCTGTTTTAGCAACATGGCCGGCATCCATTGCACCAATTACAAAGCGGTTTGCTTTGATGGCTTTAACTGCAAGGTCTCCTTTGTTAATAAGTCCTCTTACAAACTCACCTGGCATCTTTGCTACTGCTTTTGTTGTATCAAGTGTGGCTGTTCCGATTTTCTGTATTGATTGACCAAAAGAAGTCCCTCTAAAATAATTGGACATTCTACTTGCCGCAGTTGTATTTTTTACAAGATCTATTGCACTTTTGGCTGTATCAACTATTTTTCCAACAATCTCATCAAATATTCTTTTGATAATAAACCTTGTTAGCGTCTTCCCTAAGCCTTTCGCTTTCCTCTTTTTTCTCCTTAAGTATCTAGCCTTGTCAATTATAGTTGTAGTTATCCGCAGTCCATTTGTGTTAATTCCTTGTCCGAGAATTTTTGTATCAATGGTATCTTTTACTTTTTTCTTTATTGCAGATTTGGTTTGGGATACCTTTCCATTTACATATCCTTTAACAATTTCAGAGAGTTCTGGTCTTAGAGATTCGACTTGGGTTAAATTATTTAAATCAGCTAGACCACTTATTATTTGCCCTTTCTCGAGCATTTTCACATAGATTGCTTCATGCACTTCTTTCGCTCTCTTCTGGTATAGTGGGTTCCTGCTCAGATATGGATCTGTCCCATAGTCAAGGTCTGTTTTTAATTTTTTAGCACTCCTCTTTAATATCCCTGATTTACTTTGGTCGATTTCTTCTTCCTTTTCAGTAATTGAAAGATAAGACAAAATCGGCTTTTTTTCTTCTTCTTTTGTTAAATCTTCTTCAGTAAGCTCTGTTTTTAATGCTAGTTTCTCTTTATCATTGAGGGATTTAATATGATGTTTGGTCAAGATTTGTCTAACCTTGTCATTTTTTATTTCATTTTCTTGGTTGAATACTTCGAAGCTTATTCCTGTAAGCATTTCGAAAAATGCTGGGAATTCCTCATTTTTTACTAGACCTGTTTTTTTATTGTAGTATTTTTCTAAAATCGCAAAGCTTGGGACTGGAACATCTCGACCGTCTCTATAAGCACGTATATAATCGTCAATGTAGATCATAAATTTGACTCTATCTACATTTTCTCTACTATTTGCCAATTTGAGAGGCTCAATAGTATCAATTTTAATTTCTTCTAGTTTTTTCTCAACTTCGTTTTGGGCATACGCATCATAAAAATCTCTAGTTTGTTGTTTGTTGATAAACTCCAAATACAAGTCATTGAAAGTATCTTCTAAATCTGTGAATTCTGTAATTTTTTCCTGTAGATCTTTTTGAATCTTCTCTTTTTGATCAGAATCGCTTGTATTGTTGTATCTTTCAGCTATAGTATCGAACTCTTTCTTTAATTTGCTTAAAGAATTGTAACTCCTCGTTAAATTTGTAAGTATTTCACCAAGTTCATTTTTCAAATCATCTGTTAATATGCTTGATTGACTGTTGTTTCTAAAAAGTTGCCAATTATAAGTGTTGGCATCGGTCATTTTGCGAGTAATCTTTTTCCATCTTTCGTTTATTTCTTGTCCATTGTATCTTGCATCTTTGTTTCTTTCCTCTTTCTTGGCTCTTTCCAGGTCTCTAAGAATAATTTCTTTTTCAGTTTCTATTTCCAGAATGTCTTGCTCTGTATTTCTGAGAAGCATATTTATATACGCACGCTGACTCTGGAGCTCTGCGAGTCTTTCGCTATGTTCTCTTTCTAGTTCTTCTAGCTCTTGTGATGAGGTCGTTGTATCAATCATCTTGTGTTTCTTATTTTATTAATATTGTCTAAATAATCCTCTTCTTTCTCAATTTCATATTCAATTTTATTTAATAGCTCTTTATTCTTTGCTTCCTGAGCTCGGATTTCGGCTATTTCTTGGTTACGTTTTTGTATTTCTCTTTCTGCATCCGCCTCTGTTTTGATTTCTTCCATCTCTTCTCGTTTCCTGCGTTTTCCTCTTTCACGTGCAGTAACTATTTCATTTATAGATTTTTTGAATTCAGTTTTAACACCTGCAAAGGTTTTTGATTTGGTTGTTGGGAAATTAGATAGAGTTGAGATTACAACATACGCATTATATTCATCTTTACTGTCAGGAGAGAAATATACCATATCATTTTCATTAGTAAATCTATCTACCATTCCCAGGAGTTTTAGCTCTGACTGTGCTACAGAAAGATTAATTTTTCCCAAATCCCTGTGATTCCGAAGGTCATATGGGTAAAAACACTGATTTATGGGTTTATGATAATTATCAGATAAATAATATTTAATTATTTTATTTGGATTTTTAGGATCTGCCATAGTAATTGGTTTTCTTGATACTGATTCCCAACCAATACGATCTTTGTGATATGTAAACCATCCATTTAGTAATGACATAAATTTTGATTTTGTAAGTCTTTTCGCTTTGTCTGCTTCTGGCATCGCTTTCCAACTACGAGCGATAAGATAATTCTCAATTGTTTTACTATTGTTTGTTAATTGTCCGAGGGCCATTAGTTGTAGTTCATCTTTTACGTAGCCAAGTTCTTTATACTTTTGGTATTTAGATAACAATTCCTCGATTGCTGCCAAACATTGTTGTATCATTTCCGGAACTGTTGCTCCTTTGGGTAAAAGCCCCGGTTGCAACAAAGCTTTGAAAGGCAAGTTACTATTTAAAAACTTCTTTATCTTTGACAGATCAAGACCAGTTACAGGTATGTTTTTGTACTTTTTGTATGTTTCAGCCATTAGGTTTTATATAAATAATCTTCAAGTGTAAGATTAGGATTCTCATTGCCATTTGTCACTAATTGAAATAAGGTAACTTTAAAATCTCTACTGAAGTCGATATCGTATGCTTCTGCTGGATGTTTTGATACATCTTGGAAATCGTCATACAAATATAACTCAACAACATTATGTCGATTGCGATATGTATCCCCAAGGTCTTTAAATTCAATAAATTTTAATTTGTAAAAATTAGTAGATACATATTTTCCAGTTGTGCTGTAGTGAACTAGTAACTCATAGATTTCGTTTTTGAGATCTGTAAGGTATTTCTTTTCAAGTTTTATATTTTCTTTTAAATTCGTCTCAATTGTTTCCGCAATTTCTTTTTCGATATTTTTAAATTGCGAAGGTAACTCAGTTCCCTCTTTTTTTGTACTTTTTTCAAGCAAGGATTTTACATTGCTAATTGCTTCATTTGTCGGATATCCTTTGTCAATATAATTGTATACTAATTTGTTTGATTCAATTATTAATTTCTGTAGCACTACTTCCATCAATTTTATTAACAAGTCTTGGTTCATGCTTATAAGGAAGGCACGAGTCGTAATGTTATATAAATCTCTAATAGACTTAAATGTTAAGTAAGAGAGATTTCCGTAACTCGAAAATACAGACTTAATCAAATTACTTGTATCTTCTTTTTCTTTTGTTTCTTTAAAGTTAAAACTTCCATCATCATTTATTATCAATGCATTTGCAATTTTAATCTCCATAGAAACAGCAGGTTCTAATTCTGGGGATAAATTTTTTGAAAGTTTTTCAGCTTCTTTTGTAGGTATTGAGAATAATGCGTACTCTGCAAATAGTTTCCGAGCCTCAACAAATCTCGTGAGGTATACATTTCTCTGAATTTCGAGATAACTTTCGAATGTCCCAACTTTTTCTGTTTTTAGAGGTAACTCTATGGAGTCAAAATATTTTAGAGAGAGTTGATTAAAATTCTCAAGCAACTTTGTTTGTTCAACTGTAAGTGGTTTAGAGAGTGTGATTCTATCGTCTCTATTTGGAGCTAAAAGGAAAATATAGTCCAATATATAGGGGGATATTTGTGTACTAATCAATTTTTCAAGTTTACCAATCTCCTCTATGGTTGTTCCAATATTTACTGTTTGAGTTGGTTGTTTCATCAGATATTCTATACATTTTATTTCTTAGGAGGGTTAACTTTCTTTGCTAGTCCTTGAATGCCTCCAAATAGTCCACCAAAACCCTTTGAGGCATTTTGTCCAGCTTCACTTGCCATTCTATTACTTGATTGTACATTTAACATATTGTTTATCATCTCTGGAATTGCAGGAGTAGCGAGGAACATGATATAGATGATTAAGGTTCTAGTTAGACTATTATTTACAGTGATTTGATCATAACTATATCCTAATAAAGGTGGAGCGAAATCAAATTTACCCAGACTTTGTAAAGTTGGGTCATTAAGTTGTTCGGCATTTCCAATAATTATCATCAATAAGAAAACAACATACACTGCAATAAAACTAAGGCTCCCGGCAAGTAATGGTTTGATTGCATTGAGAACAGAAGACTTAGTCTTCGAAGGTATTGCCGCCATTAGAAATAAGAATGGTAGGTATATTGGCGAAAGTGTAAGCATTACATAGCTTTTTAAGAGACTTAAGAATAATTTAAACGATGCCATCAAAGCAGTTATACCTAGTATCAAGTTCAATAATGGGCTATCTGAAACAGCTCCTAATGCTGCGTTTGATACTTGTTCACTAGTTTTAATAATTTTTCCTATAAATCTCAAATAATCTGCTTGTTGAAGATCTGGAAGTATGTTACTAACGCAAGGATTGTCAGGGTCGGTATCGCAATCAAAAACCTCTGTTTTTGCTGTTCCCCAAACTGCCCAAATACTTATAGCCGGATCATCTGGTTGAAGGAAATTTACATCTGGTCTATCTCCCTGGTTTTCAAAACCGAAAGTCTGGCTATCTACAAATCCATAACCAGGTGCGCCTTCTGAGGTGATCAATAGTCCTTGAGCGACATTCGCCCCGATATAGATCAGGTCGACAAAAAATCCTGCAATAGGATAACTAAGACTTACTAAGACTAAAGATAAAATAAGGGAGGGTAACGAATTTAAGATTGTTATTACATTTTGACCACTCAGACTAGATCGGAATAATATAAGAAATGACAGGATGATAACGATTATTATGTAAAAAATGTAAACAACATTACGAGACCATTGCCATAGTCCCAACATTGGCATCAAGACATTATATCCCAAGCCAGGAAAATAAAAGCTAGTGTCACCAGTATCTGTCTGTGCGTATACTGCTAGTAATTCTTTGTTTTGAATTCTTTGAACTTGGTCATATGCCCATACAATCGAACTGTTAGGAGGTGTTAGATACATAGTGTCAATCAACTTAGCTGTACCATCGAGAGCACTTGTACTATTCGCACCAGGCTGAAATAGATGGACTTCCTGAGCACTTTCGGGATTACATGGTGCAGATCCCACTAAACAATTACCAGTGTCGACAAGTGCAGGTCCAAACCCAAGATCTTTAGCTAGGGCTGTTATTTGAGAGCCGAAGATAAAGACAAATGTTGCAAGTACAAATAAAAATAGCGTAAGTAATTTATTTGAGGTTCTTCTTTTGAAAATATTTTTTGGCATTATATTAAAAACATAGCTAATTAATACCAGTATAGAAATACTAGAAGAAGAATGCAAACAAGTTATTTGGAAATATTAAAATTAGACTTCTCCGGTAAGTTTTCTTCGAAAATTTGTATATGCTTGGATGTCTTCGTTTATAATTTTGTTCATTTTTTGAAGTTTTTCGTCATCGAGTAATTGATGGACGTTTGCCGAGAACATGTCATTAAAACCTTTTATATTGTTATCAACCCTCTGCTTTATTTCGGCAAAGTTGACATAGTACTCCATAAAAATCTCTATCAAGTCTGAACCACTCGGATCATTTTTACTAATTGCTCTAAGTCTATCAATCTCTTCGTTCATCTTATGCTCTTCCAAATAGATGTTTACCTCTGTCTCTAGAAATGAAAGGAAGGCTTCAATGTATTGTTGCTGTAATTCTTCAATAAGTTCCTCAGGGATATTGAGCTCTTTTATAAAGAAATCATTTAAACGGTTACTAGCGAAAAGCATATTTTGTATTTAATAATTAATCACCTGTTGCAAACTTCTTACCTGTTTCCGCAAGACTTTTACTCACTTCTTCCAATATATTATTTGGTGTTTCAACTGATGTGACCAAGGAACCTTTTAGAATATCTTCTGCAACCTTACATAATTGGAAAAGTCTATCTCTTTCAGGACCTAGACTGAAGTCTGGATCAAATAAAGCTTTTTCAAAGTTTGGTTCTAATTGTTTTAGCTCATTTACTGCTTTAATAGCAGCAACTTTGCGCTTTCCATGTAGATTTCCTTGTTTTGTAAGTAGATTACCTACAACGAAATAGTTTCCCAAAAGAGCGATGACTACCCATGGATTTAATAAGAATCCTAATGGACCGACTCCTGCCAGCGCCATAAGTGTTAATCCTGTTTGTAACCATCTTAGTAACATGTTGGCACGTGCAATTCCTACCCATTTTTCTTTGTCCTTTGAGGCCGCTAATCTATAATTATTTGCTTGCACCATCAATTGTTTAAAGTAGTAGTACATATAATTAATTTGTTGTTTCTCCCAAACAACGTCTTCTACTTTATTAATTAGTTTCCCTTGGATGGATCCTACAGAATATGCATTTTCATCTGTGCCATTGTCATGATGCTTAAAATCTTTGAATTCTATGTTCATATCGGATTTTTTAACACCGTTATGAGAATCAATTTTTGTCATGGCATAACCTCCTGGAGGTCTGTAGTATATTGCTTTCCCCAGCTTCTTGTAGTTATGAACTGTAAAGCTTTTTACATCTGAGTCATTTTCGACTAATGCAGGTTTACTTCTGGCAATCAATTGAAAACCCTTCTCTTTTGCATCCTCGATCCTTAAATGATGAAGGATTGATAATCTTTCTTGAGGTGGAAGATCGTTCCATTCATTAGGAAACGAGTCGGAATCTTCATCTCGCCATTTGTTGTATTGTTGCTCTGCATGATTCATGGTTATACCCATCAAATACTTCATCAACTCATTAGTTTGTTGTTTATTAAACACTTCTGCACCTGCTCCAAGTTCATAAGTTGTGGAAAGTATATAGTCTTTTGAACTATCTTCGTGCTCAATTTTGTCGTTCATCTCTACAACTGTTTCGTTTCCATGAACACCTGTAGCCATGGCTTCATAAGTTCTCGCGTAAAAGAAGCATCGCACATAATTTTTTAAAAGGGCTCTATCTACTTCGAATTCTTTCCCTCGATGAGATAATTTAACTGTTGATTTAGTATCTTTCCATCCACGTAATGTGTCGGTGCCAGCCGACTTATCACCAGGCTGGATATTATCTACCTCAATAGATGCCTTTATTAGATTAGCAATTGTGAAAAGATCATCATAATCTTCATTTTGATAAGCATCGTAGTTTACTTCCATCATGAATCTACTAAGTTCGTCAAACTTTTCTCCTTCTTTAATGTGAGCTTTAGCTTCGGGATCAGATTTTGGGTTGTGTTCAAATCTCATCATTTTTGTCCTTTCTGCAAGTCGCATATTTACCACACCCAAATGCATAGGAATCTCTTCTGTATCAATTACATGTACAGAACCATCTCTTAATTGCAACCCTTGTTCATTGTTATGGGATTCCATTAAAAGATGTAGGTCTAATCCTCTATAACCATAATCGTAGAGCCTTTTATAAATTTCATTACCTTGTGCTGAAGTTCTACCATCTGCGACAAGGTTGCCAGCTCTATCAGTCTCTGTATACAAATACGAAGAAAGATATTCGTCTCTTTGCTGGGATAGAGCATTATAAGTAGTATCAATATCACCGTCATGAAAATGCACAAGTCCAATTCTATCCAGAAGTAGATAAATTTGAGATTTCGAAGAAAAAAGTTTTGATTCCTGAAGTCTAGTTGAAATACCATGCTGAAGTAAATTAAACATTTCTGCGATATCCATGTCTAGCATATCTATTCCTAATCGTTCTACATAGTGCTTTTTTGTGAAACCCTCATCAGGCAAACCAAATAAGGTGTCGGCTACCTCTCCATGTCCGAAAGGATAATTAGAAGATGGTTTAACTGGAATAGTTGTAGCGTCATAACCAAATATCCATCCAGTCTTACCATTTTCGTCCTTTCCTCGTCTGATCATCAAACCTTTTTCTGCAACATCTTTTCTTTTGAGTCCAAGTCCTTCCATGAGGTAGTTTATCCCTCCTGGCCATGCTCTAGAGTAGTCATAACCAATTATTCCCATTTCGTTGTGCTGGTTGATAATTTGATCAAACATCGGTCTGCTTGCAAATTTGAAATTATCGTTATCAACATCTCTTGTTTTCTCGGTTTTCAAATCTTCAAAGTTGAAGCCAATTTTTACAACCTTGGAGTAAATTTCATAAGTTTTTTCAATTGCATCTATGAGTTCTTGATTATTACTAAACCCAGATAACTCACCGTTTCTTAACATCTGTTTAAGAAAATGTGTGAAAGCACCATCTTTATATCTATGTGCAATTTCTAGATATTTTTCCTCTTCATCACTTGATTCAGTTTCATTTATCTCTTCTGAAATATCTATTCCATCTTTGTTTTGTAACTCAAAGAGAAATAGCATAGTATTCTCTTGGCTGAATTCTTCAAATGACATTATCCTTTTAGACCATTTTCTTATAAAGTCTTTTCGTTCACCTACGTCATCAATCTTTGCAGAAGCTATGTTAAGAATTCTTAGCATATTTGCAGCTTCAATATTGTGCACTATGAATTCTGTTTCTCCGTTTTCGTTTACT
>JAGQLL010000059.1 GCA_020429395.1 Candidatus Dojkabacteria bacterium
GAGCATTTGATGTACGTTTTGTTCCTGTAAAATTACTACTTGTACTATCTACTACGGTACTTACACTTGCATCATCCAAATGTTGAACCATAGCGTAACCGTTTGACCAAACATCCGCTGGGTTTTGTGCATCAGGTGCCAGAGGGTTGTTGTAATAAAGGAAAATTGAGTCTTCACTCGAATTAATATCAATTGATGGAACTTTGACCCAAATAAATGATGACCCACTTTCATCCCAATTTTCGATTTCATAGCTAAGTATCGTACCATCAGAATCTGTAAACCTGATATCTTGACCTTGATTTTGTGTTTTTGAGTAGTCGATATCAGTTCCTGAATCTAACTTAATAAGTACTGGAAAATCTACTAAATTCTCAGAGGGAACTCCAAGATTTGTATCTGTGTTATCAAATAATACTTTCTTTCTATTTTGCCATTGTGCATAATCCATAGACCAGTTATCCGTCTCAATAAGCGAGATTTCATTCACAACTGTTGTTTCGATATTTGTTGATGTAGAAAATGTGTCTACATTTTCTGTTACAAGACCAATGAACTGACCGCCACTCCAATCAGTTTGAATCCACGGGGAACTTGCCGATAAAACATTTCCTAATTTCTCGACATCATTTTTGAGCTGTATTCCAAGAAACATAGCCACTGCAGACAGAGATACAATGCTTCCAATTCTTATAGCATGTGTTAATTTTTTATGCATCAAACTATCTTAAGAATCCAAATACCTCAGACAACCTTCCAAATATAACCTCCAATGGATTTTCTTTCGATTGTGCCGTGATTGTCACAATATTCTTTCCTTTTGCCTCATTACCAACATCATCTTTTGACAAAACCTGAAGTTTGTAGACACTACTCGGGTTGAGATTATTTATAACCACTAGGTGATTAAAGGTCAAATTTTCATCCAGAGCTGATTTTTGTGTGTAATCTCCAGAAGTTCCTTGAGCAAACTGTACCTGACTTGTCGCAAGTTCATCTGTATCCCAAGTAAGTATTAATTGTGCAGATACATCAGCTCCAAATTCTACAGCAGTTTCGGATAGTCGTGTTTCAATTTTCACATTGGAAACTATAGGTGGCCTTGAGTCACTTGCGGTAGTAAAAGTGAATTCTCCTGACTGAGCAACATTTCCAAGCGAATCCCTGGCACTTACAGTTAAAGTGTAATTAGTATTTGCACTTAGTCCTATCAAAGTTAATTCATGTTCGTTTGCGTATTCACTTTCTGCTTGGGTTCTATCTTCACTTATATTTTCCTGATTCACATATTGCACAAATCCGAGAGTTAGAACATTGGTCTCCCAAAATACCTTTACTGTAGGTTGTGATGAATTTTTAACTTCTTCAAACCGAAGATTATTAATTTCTGGAAGTGGCAAAGTTTGAAATTGGAAATTAACTACCGAGTCATTATTATTTCCATCGATATCCTGTAGGAAGAATTTATAATTATAGGTGACTCCATCTACAAGATTTCCCAACCTAACAGAATATTGTGACTCTTCTGTTGAAGTCGCCACCTCCTCACTACCACCGTATGATTCGGTCGTTCCATAAACCAAAGAAACCCTAGTCGCATTCCTAACTCTAAAATTGATAACTGCTGAGTTTGTAGTAATAGTACTTGCCGAGACATTCGAAACAACCGGTGGTGGCAAAGTTGCAAAAGACTTTTCATCACTAACACCTATATTTCCATCAACATCTGTCCACTTAACTCTATAAAAGTAAGATGTGCCTGGGGTTAGATTATTTAGTGTAATATTATGGCTAATTACTTGAGCGCTGTTGCTCACTTCTTCTTCGAAATACTTACCCGATTCAAGACCATACTCAATCTTTGAGTCACTCACTCTATCTGTTACCCAACTTATCAAAGCTTTTCTAGTTGTAACTGAAAGAACTTCGACTTCACTCGCTAATAGTGCAGGTTCTGTGAATTTACCTGTAGGTATGCGACTAGCTGTTCCCGAACTTGCTGAACAATTATTAGCACTATCACATGCTTTTATACAATAACTATAAAGTAAAGGTTGTAAATCTGGATCAATATATGAAGTGCTATTGCTCGAACCAACTTTTGTAAATGTATTAAAATCAGTAAGACAAGAAGCCTCACCTACTTTTCTATATACATTGTAATAAGAAACACCTGCTCCAACATTCGTGGGACCATTCCATGAAATTACCAATCTCCAATTTTCAGTAGCTTTTATTGAGATGTCTGAGATATCAGTATTTGTGGGTATTCCTGGGGCGCTACCCGAATAAGTAAATGTAATACTTGCACCAGTTTCAGTATAAGTACCATAATTTATATTTGAGGCTTCGTCTCTTGCCACAACATACAAGGTATTATTACCTGGCTGAGTTGCGTACGCATCTGATGGAAGTTCAGTTACTCCAGGTTCTGTAAAAGTGCAGGAGTTTTCATCAGGTATTGTGTTAATTGCATAACAATAGCTAATTCCACTAACTTGACCAGTAAATGATGCAGGTGGATCCCAATCAAAAGCATAACTATTTTCGGTGTTGTTTGAATTATTTACCGACAGATTTAAAATTTTAGAAGGTGCTGAAGTATTAATTTTAATCAGCCCAGTTGTGATATTTCCATCAGCTGTAACATTGCCTAGATTGTCAATCGCCCTTATGTAGAAGAAATTTGTACCTTCAATTAACTCAGAATAGTCATAATCTGGATTTGTAGTATATGAGCCGTCATTTACTAACAGGTCATTAATATCTTCAACTCCTGTATGCAAATCACCATACCATGTACCACTTGGTCCGATTCTATATTGTAAACCTGCAAGACCGGAATGTATATCTTCTGCACTACCAGGCCCTGATGATGCCCAACTGATAGTAACATTCTTTGAAGATAGAAAATTTGTAGGCATTGAAACATAGCTTGGTGGTGTTGGAGGTGTATTATCAAATTTGAACGAAATTAGATCTTGAAAATCGCCAACATTATTTATGTTATCACTACCATCTATAGCTTTTATTGAAAAGTAGTATTGTTTACCAGAAGTCAGATTCAAGTTATTTACAACAGACAAATCAAAAGTTTCCGCCAATACAATATAAGGACATGCTGAAGTTGCTACACCGTCATCCTTACCTTGAAGAAGTCCTCCGTTTGATTCTGGATCTAATGCATGGGATGAATCTGGCTCAGCTTCATCCAGAGATACACAGTATCCCAGAACTCCACTTCCTCCCACATTATCCTCTGCAGGGTCCCAGGTTATAACAGGTTCGGAGTTAATCCAATTTCCATTTGTAAAATTAGTGATTTCAATATTTGTTGCATTTGTGGGAGGTCTCCATACATCTGCTAGTGTAAAAGCTAAAGAAATATCTTCCAAAATAGGCGTCTGTGCATCAGTTGCAACGAATTCAACTTTGTATTGAATATATCTTGTTTTATTTGTAACACACCCTCCACTTCCCAATGTAGATCCAGACGAAA
>JAGQLL010000060.1 GCA_020429395.1 Candidatus Dojkabacteria bacterium
ATCCACAATTTCCCAGTCAGTCCAGATATTCTCATTAGCTAGTTCAGTAAAAGCTTGTCTTAGTTTCTGTTGTTTTGAGATATTTCTTTCAAAGATATCTAAGCCCTCATCATGACCTTCTTCTCCCATCTTCCTACTCATCGCAACTTTAGGATCTACATCTATAAATATAACCAGATCAGGTTTTGGGACTTCAAACTTTTCCGCTAGCTCAAGTGCATCAGTAATATGCATAACTTTGGAAAGTTTACATTGATAAGCCAACGTGGTAGTAAAATACCCATCGCTAATAAAATGAGCTTTATCATTTCCAATAGTTTCATCAATTTTATCCTTCCACAATAATTGATCTAGTATAAACGCTAAGAACCATGCTTGTGGACTTAGGCTGATTTCTTCATGCAAAGCAGGATGAATAACATGTTTGTATATTTCACCCTGATGGTCTGGGAAATCTGTGGTTTGAACTTTTTGCTTTGTATTTGATAACTTAGCTACAAGTTCAGATCTTTGACGACCTTTACCTGCTCCATCAATTCCATCAAGTACTATAAACATATTAGTAATTTTTAATAACGCTAATTCTATCAGAATTTACTTCAGCTTCAAACATTAGCTATAAACTTCTTCAAATTACTAAATATTTCTCTATCCACATCCATACAATCCCCTCCCTCCCTTCTCTTCCGAACCTATGGTTCGCGCGCATTATTCTGCGTTGCCTATTTGTTATCCTTCTCAATATCGACAACATAATCACTACCATCACTCTTTATGCTTACCGTACCTTGGATATCGGTGCGATATTGGATAATATTATTTTTATCTAACAAATCTAGAACTTCTCTATGCGGGTGTCCAAATTTATTGTCTTTGCCAGCGGAAATTAATGTGATTTGAGGCCTTATATTATCTACGACCTTTGTTGAGGTACTGGTCCTACTTCCATGATGACTTATTTTCATAACCTCGATATCAACACCAAGGTTATTAGTGATTTTTTCTTCATACTTATAACCTAAGTCACCAGCCATGTATATCTCAAAGTCTTGATACTTGGCAATAATTGAAACCGAACGATCATTACTGTCCTCAATATTAATTGAACCAGGCCATAAAATATCAATTTCCATACAACAACCAACTCGAATCTCTTCTCCTGATTGAGCAATTGATATATCAACACCATCAAAGCTTATATTTTTCATGAGTTCTTCGAAGATAAGCGTGTTCTTTGATTCTCCATTATAAATAAAAGCTTCAATATCGTATCGTTCACTTAACTCAACTAAGCCACCTATATGATCCGAATCTCCATGAGTTGCGATAACTAGATCAAGTCGATTCTGCCAGAAAGGCATATAATCTGCCATTACGTCAATTAAATTACTCGAGGGACCACCATCAATCAATACATATTTCTTGTCAACGGTTTGTAACAAAAATGCATCTCCTTGTCCGACGTCAAGCATATGTAAATGCATTAGGCCATCATTATCATTTTCGATTATGTTAAATAGTAATTGACAAACTATCACTAAAAATACAACAAAATGTTTAATCATTTCTTGCAGAAAATTTTCTAAAATTAAGCTCAAAAACAGCTACTATAGTTACCAAGATAACCATTAAGCTTATCGGGAGCAGGTTTTTATCAAAACTTAAATCTGCAAAGGGAAATCCCGCAATTACATCAACAATACGTACCATAGTTTCTAACAAACCCCACAGTAGACCCTTGATTACAAAAGCTAACCGACCAGAGACGATGTTTACAATTACAAATACAATCCCTAAAAATGTAATATAGGTGATCATTGGTGCAATCAAAACATTAGCTAATAAACCATATATGGTGATCTTACCAAAACTCGAAAATGTTATTGGAAATGTTACGATTAATGCTGACAAAGTTGTAGACAACTCTTCCACACTGTGTTTAGTCTTAAGAATCCTTTCTAATTGAATTTTTAGTTTAGAGGACAATAAAATTAGCCCTAAAGTAGCAGAAAATGATAGTTGAAAACTAAGTGAATTGTAGATATACGGGTTTTGTAAGTGCATTAATCCTGCAATTAAAAATAAAGTAAAGACCCCAGCTCCTCGCCTACCAATCAGCATTGCTAACAACATTACAAAACCCATTAAACCGGCCCTAAAAGCTGGAAGATTGTCTAACCCTACTAATAATAGAAAAAAGATTAAACCTAGAAAAGAAACAAAAATTAATACCCTGCGATGAATGTACCCGGACATTCGCAAAATTGACGAACTCACTAATGAAATATTATACCCAGAAACGGCAACTACATGACTAGTACTAGTTATGGACAAATTGTTAGCAAACTGAGGACTGAATTGCTCTCGTGTGCCAATCAACATACCTGCTAATAGCTTCGCATGAGGATCGGGAAAGGACTTATTTATATCATTCACTACTCTATTCCTCACTTTTAAAATAGCTGCCTCAATATAAGAATCACTTTTTTTGATATCCATAATAGTTGGGTTCTTGACCAAGGCATATATCTTTTGCGATTTAAGATGTCCTACATAATCAAATCCATCAAAATTCTCGGGCTCCTCAACATATGCAACGAATTTCAATAAGTCACCTTTTTCAATTTTTGTGTATTTAGATAGTTTGAGCTGCATATAACCTCTTTTTATCTGAATTTGTTCTTTCTCAACATTTATACTCGATGGTTTAAGAATTAATATTTGTTCATGATTCTTGATTTGAGGATATGAGATTACTGTTGCAATTACTTCTGCTTCTTTATTAATATGATGGGCTATGTGGTCTATACCAAGATGATTTTCAAACATCATCCGTAAAACTCCCAACAATATAAAAATAATAATCAATCCTAGCTTAGGCACTAAAATGAAACCAAGGATTGATAAAACTGACAGAACCTCGATAATATTTGATATCTCTAGTTCCTC
>JAGQLL010000061.1 GCA_020429395.1 Candidatus Dojkabacteria bacterium
CCCTTTTTCCAACGATTAACATATATGGAATCTTATGTTCTTGAGCTAATCTTATTTTATTCTGCATTCTTTCACTATCCTTATCAACTTCTACCCTTACACCCTTATTCTTAAGTTCTACCTCTAATTTGTCTGCATAAGCATTATTCTGATCTGAAATTGGAATAATTTGCACCTGGACTGGTGATAGCCAAGCGGGGAGCGCCCCAGCCATACTTTCTAACAATATCATTAAAAATCTTTCAGCCGATCCTAAAATTGCACGGTGAATCATAATAGGTCTCTGCTCATTTCCATTGTTATCAATATATTTTAAATCAAACCTTTCGGGCATAACATAATCTATCTGTACTGTAGATAATTGCCATTCTCTTCCTAGGCTATCTGTAGCCATCAAATCCATTTTAGGTGCATAAAATGCTGCTTCACCTACGCCTGGATAATGTTCAATTTCATTACGGACCATGATCTCCTCTGCCCATTTCTCTACCCTGTCCCATGTTTCAGGATTACCTAAATATTTTTCAGGATGCTTTGGATCACGAGTTGAGAGTCTGTAACGATATTTGAATCCAAAAGTAGTAAGTACTTCTTTGATCATATTCAGTGCCAAATCAATTTCATCATCAACTTGTTCTTCAGTACAGAAAACATGACAATCATCTTGTGAGAATGATCTAACTCTAGCTAGACCATGTAATTCTCCAGGTCGTTCATCTCTATATAACATAGCAAAATCTGTAATTCTCAAAGGAAGTTCTTTATAACTTCTAGGCCTACTTCCAAAAATCTGTGTATGTTGGGGACAATTCATAGGTTTTAGGAAAAATTCATCATCCGAGTAGCTAGATGAGACCCTAAACATATCATCTTTATATTTGTCATAGTGTCCCGATTTTTTAAACAACTCTCCTCTAGCTATTTGAGGTGTCCAGACTTGCATGTAGCCAGCTTTTCTTTGCAATTCCTCGACATACTCATTTAACAATCTTCTTATTAAAGCTCCTTTTTGGGTATACAAGGGCATTCCACTTCCGACCAAATGCGAGAAAGTAAACAAATCAAGTTGTTGACCAAGTTTTCGGTGATCTCTTTTTTTAGCTTCTTCTTTCTGCCATAGGAATTTTTCCAGCTCTTCTTTTGAGAAAAACGCTGTGCCATACACTCTAGTCAACATTTCATTTTTCTCGTCTCCTTTCCAGTATGCTCCAGCAATATTTAAAACTTTAAAAGCCTTAATTTCACCAGTCGAATCAACATGTGGACCTTTACATAGGTCGACAAATACATCGCCAGTATGATACACAGACAAACTCTCACCACTTTTTACAAATTCTGTTATAAGCTCTTGTTTGAAAGGATTATCTTTGAAAATCTCTCTCGCCTCTACTTCGGTTACATCCTTTCTACTTATTGGCAAATCAGCATCAATGATTTCTTGCATTTTAGCTTCAATTTTTTCAAAATCCTCTTCGGTTGGTGCTACTTCCCATCTAGAGTCATTATAAAAACCTTCTGCGATGGCAGGGCCGATTGCTCTTTGAATTTTACCTGGCCAGATTTCTTCGATTGCCTGATTAAAAACATGCTCAGTAGTATGTCTTAATTTATAAAGTTTGAAATCTTCCTCATTTCTGACATAGTCAGGAACTAGATTTTTAAAACCTTCATATTTGTCATTCATCGAAAATAGTTAATAATTAATTTTCATGTCTCATTAGCACATAAATCATACAAATGCTAAAAGACCCTTTACTCATCTATTAATAGATTAGTCAAGGGTCTTCGAGGACGGTTCCACCTTTAGTTTAACTTTAGGTAATATTTAATTGTATGGTATGAACTTTTTAGAAAATTTTCACTAATATTTTCTTCTCTGCGTTTTTAAT
>JAGQLL010000062.1 GCA_020429395.1 Candidatus Dojkabacteria bacterium
GAAATATTGACCAGACTCTCCAAGTATGTAGATAATATCTAATAATACTTCTTCTTCAAATGACCAAACTGCTAAAACTTCTGATTTTCGTTAATATTTTGATTTTTTCTTCGATTCTTCTCAACGGCAATGCCAAAGCTTTGAGTTATGATCTCAAAATGGAATTCGAAGTAAATCTCATGGAGAACAATTCTGCAGGAGTTACACAGAAGGTAGTGTTGAGAAATAATTCAGCTGACTTTTTATCAACATCGATGAGCTTAGACTTTCCTTTTGCTCAGGTTGACTCATTAAAGGTGGTTTCTGAAGGTACCCCACTACCCGCTACGATTGAAAATGCTAGATTGTGGATTGAATTCGAGGATCAAGCTCTCGAATTTGGTGAAACTAAACAAATAGACATCTCTTATCAAGTTGTAAATTTTGTAAATGTTTATGGCGATATTCGAGGAATAAGTTGGCCAAAGTTTAATGTAGAAGAAGAAGAAATCAAATATCCACTAAAAATAGTATATCCAGTGAGTTGGGACGATGTTTATTATAGCTCCGAAGGAGTTGATATGAATGTTGTTTTCGATACAAAACGTGCTATCGCTTTTACTGATGTTACAAAACCAGTTGGAGTTTATTTTGGAAACTTCACTTTGAAGCAATTCAATATCCAGTTGGACAAAACAAGATTATTAGAAGGGGAAACCTCTCTCAGGCTTCCATTAAATAATGATTTCTATATTTCTGGAGTAAACGAGTCAACAAATATTAATCGTGCAGAAGAAGTTTCCACTGCAACAATAGACGTGGAGAAATATATCTTGGAGAATCCTCTGGGTATAATTTCTACACAAGAAAGGAAATTTGACGAAAATATATCATTAAGTCCTTATTCTAGAGGTATAGAAAAAATTGATGGAATAGAAAGTAACGATCCAACGAAACTCTATAAAGTGTTATTAGCAAAATTAAGACCTCAGACTGAAATAACACAGTGGAGCAGGAAAAGTATTTCAGAGATACTTGAACAAGATAAGCATTCAGATATTGATTATGCGACAGTATATTCCGAAGTTTTAAAGTCGAAGAAAATTCCAACACGAATTTTATATGGCATCGTGCTTTTTCCTGACGGCAATTATCATTGGCATTTTTGGTTAACTTATCTGGATAAAACTGAAGAAGAAAGCCAATGGAAACAAATTGATCCTTTTATGGAAGCAGTGACAGGTTATGAGGGTTATAGCAATGTTACTCCTGTTAGAATTATTTGGGGACAACTTAATGATAGCAGTGACCTATCTGATATTAATCTAGACTTATTTACAATCACACCTGAAAAATTTCAGTTAAGAAATTTTACAAATCCTTCAGCACAGTCTGGTTATATCACTAGTCAGTTAAATGATAAACCACTTACCGGGGAAGTATCTGTACTTGGAGCTTCCACTAACAACCTCAAAGTAAGTAATTCATTACAATACAGCATCTTATACATCATGGCAGGAACAGGGTTACTGATTATTTCTGCAATTATTTATAAAAGAGAGTTTCATTTTAATTTAAATCGAAAATCTCGTAATTAAATTCTGTCTTTGACAGCGAGCTTGAAATTTCCGATAATAAGCTAGAATTCAATTTTTCATAATCTGTCCACATGTTTGTATCCTCGCCTACGTACGCGAAAAATTACATCTTAAATATTTCTCAAGTAAGTGAGTATGAACTACCTTATGCCGGAGAAAGGGCACTCAACCTGTCAAATCTCACAAGAATAGGCGCTCCTATACCAACTGGGTTCGTAATAGCAAGTAAAGCATTCGATGACTTTCTCTTTGCTAACAACTTGATTGAAAAAATAAATGAAGTTAATAAATATATCTATCAAGGCACTCTCAGTACAAAAAAGGCAGAAACAATGATAAAAAGGATGATGATCGGTGGTAGGTACCCAAAATTAATGCAAGAAAGTCTTTTGCGTGCATATAACCTTCTAGCTAATGGGAATAAAATCTCAATTAGAATGGATGTATCGTCAATTAATCCTGAGCTGAAAGACTCTCTAAAGAGCAATCATGAAAACATTCTCCTCTCTGATGATTTTGAGGAGTTTCTAAAGAAATTAAAGATTGTATGGATAGAATTATTCACTAAAGAAGCATTAGATCATAGGTTGAATAGTAAATACAAAGGTGTTTTGTCTATGGCAGTAGTTGCTACGAAATATATTCAACCTGAAATTTCAGGTAGATCATATACAATGTCTATCGAAAATGCCAATCCCGACTTCGTAGAGAGTCGAGTGGTCTATGGTCTCTCTCCTGAGGCATTTTTCCATCATAAATTTCCGGATAGATATTTGGTTGATAAAAAATCAGAACAAATTGTACTAAAAGCACTCAATAAACAGGATTGGATGTATCTTCGTAAAGATGGAAAAATATCCAAAGTACAGTTAGATATTAAAAGACAAAAGAATCCTAAACTTACCGACATAGAAATATTAAAACTGGCTAGGACAATAGACAAACTCAAAGAAAGTTTTAAAAACGAGTTGAAAATAGACTGGTACTACTCTTCGGGAAAGGTGTTTTTTACAGATATGTCACGGCTAAGAGAAGACGATGTTCTTCAAGCACGAAAACTTCTAGTAGAGCAAGTCCCAATTAAAGTAACACAGAGCGCAATCCCTTTGAATCAAGAAAGATTTGAACTGCAATCGATAGACAAACTTACAAAATTAACACAAGGTGAGGGCAACAATAAAGGGTTGGTTTACGGAAGAGCAAAATTGATTAGAAATATAACTGACCTAGATAATGCTAAGGCAGTAGACATCTTAATAATGAACAAACTTCCGAAAAGATTTGATCTGAGCAATGTTCACTATAGAGGACTGGTTCTTGAAGATATGGTTAAACACAATATCACTCACATTCCAACCTTAACTGCTACAAAAGATGTAACAAATCTGGTTTTGGATAATGAGGTAATTACTATCGATACAGATTCTGGGTTTATATATCTTGGTGCTGGATTCCGAGCTGTTATAAAAAAGGAAAGTCCTCAAATAACTGAATCTATAACCCCAAATACGGTGAATACAAAACAAATAAATGTCACAGTACAAAGCCCACTAACTCATGGATTGTTTAAAACAAACTTGGTAGGAAAACCTATTTCGGAATCCTGGTTGCCTGAAGAACGTCAAGAAATAACCACTGAGATGAAGAATGTTTCTGTTCATGAAAAATCAAAAGAAAGAAATATCAATATGACAGATGAATGGTATCTAAAATCCCCTGTGTTTGTTGATGAAGAAATAACTGAATCAAGTTGTGAATATCTTCAGACAGTAAATGTTGAAAATCCAAAAATTTTAAATAATACCAACGGTGTATATTTTAAAATAAGTGCAATTTTGAAATCTTTGGACATTGATAAATACGAACTTGTCAGGAATTCACATATGAAAAGGAAGTTTATAGATTTTCTGGAAGGATATTTCGTCCAATATTCAAATACAGAGAAAATAGTGATCTTGCTAGATGTTGTTGAGAATGCTAAACAACTTCTCGCAGAATCAGAAGTTCTAGAGTTTCAACTAGACCTTATAAAACGACTAAAATATAAAACAGAGTTAAAAAATGTCTCAATAACATTTCCCGATGTTAGAACAGGGAATGAATTGTCATTATTAAAAAAGAATGCAGTTTCCTCAGGGATTAGAAGATCATCCACCTTCAAGATTTATGTTGAAATTGCTTCTCCTTTAGCAGGCATATCCGTAAGCAAGATTGCTGATGAGGGAGTTGATTCTATCGTAATCGACCTAGAGAAATTAAACGAGAATCTTGGTTGCGAAAACTCTCGAAAACTTTCAAATGAAGTACTAGAGTTTGTGAGTGAAATTATCAAGAAAGTAAAAAAGACGACTGTGCCTGCATACGTATGTGCGGATAAAATATCTCTTAATGATGATGATATTGAAACATTTATCGAATCAGGAATTGTGAAATTTATTTTTCCTGAAGCTAAAATTACACAATTAAGCCCAATACTTGAGAATATCGAAATTAAATCTTTGAAAACTAGCAAGACTGGTCGAGGAAGGAAGAAAAAAGACATAAACTATGGGTTTTGATTACTAGAAGGGCGCCTGAATATTGTTGTTTTCCCCAATCCCAAAGAAGTAACCTTCTTCTTTTGATACTTTTTCGATTTCTATAGAATAATCTACAACCTCAAGACGTACATTCACCGTAATAGTTGCTGTTTTTGTGACTTGTTGACTTAAGTCGTTGATAGTTTTACTTGATGTCACGATCTGTTTGAAATCTTGACCTTTGGGGGATTCTTGCAAAGTCTTTTCCTGTTGAGCTTTGATTTCGTCAATAATCCTAATTAGTTTTGATTGCCCAAACCTTGGTTTACTCTCGAGACTCCAATTACCTGAATAGTTCAAAACATAGAGATTGTCTCCGACGTGGATTGTTGTTGCTGGTGGTTTAGAAACGTATGAGTTTTCACAAATTTCAGGATAATAACTGTTCATCTCTTTGTCTGGGGAGTCATTTTCAAGGTAATTCCCATAACAATTTTCGTCCTTGTAGGATACTAAAACAGAAGTTAATTTGAAGTTATTCGTTTCTAGAGCTACAGATCTTGTGTTATCTATCACACCATCGACATCACAGTTCCTAAAACATTGAAGAACTGTATTTTCTAACTCTTCTGGTGATTGTGTTGGCTTTAAGGTTGGTTTATTTGTAGCTTTAGGAGTTGTATTGGCCTGTTTAGTAGGGGTAACTGTGACATTTGTTGGCCCTGTTCCACCAGAAGTAGTAAGAGCTACGATTATTAACAAGATATTTAATAATATACTTATTACAAGTATTATTGCTAGATTTCGCGGCTTCAGGATTGTGTTTTTAAGACTTGGGAGTTCTACAGGCGAGTTTTTGTCCGCAACTGTACTATTATCTAGTTCAATTTTAGAGGAAATGGACATTTTACTTTTTGGAATTTATAAAAGTTCTCGCCTTTTGTCTAGCAAGAAAATTTTAACCGCAACGGCTAGACTAACTATTCCAGAGATAAGGATTGCACCGCCTAGTATTCCTCTGTTTGGCATATAATCCGATAGTGCTGTATTTGGAAGAACTGTAACATTACTACTTGTACCAAACACATATGATCCTAATACTCCTGTCTTTGGTTCTGTGAGGACACTTCCAGTTACATACCCATTTTCTTCGCCACCTTCAATTGTAAATGCACCACCTGATGAACTTAAGCTTGCTAGTGTGATTGATCCGAGAGCTGTTCCGTTTGCAATTGGGCTACTGGTGCTTGCGAGATCTACACAAACTTCGTATTTAGTAGTACTGATAGATCTAGAAGTTGCGCCATTTGAATCGCAAACTCCAATTGACAATAGATTTCCACCAGATCCACTAAAACTTACAACTTTTGCATTGTTAACAATAAGCCTAATTTGAATTGTGGTTGTTGGAGTATTTGAGCTAGAGGTAATATTAATAGTTTTATTTCCTGAGACCGGGAACGTGCCACTACCAGGGGATAGGGTTAATGCTGATAAGCTTACAGGATTCAAAACTAGAGTACTTAGAGTCAGTATTATGCAGATAAATAATTTTTTCATGGCAGAAAATTTATGGATAATATATATAGAATAAGTAATAAATGAATATTTGTAAAGTAATACTTTAAAAAAAGAATGGTAAAGATTCTAATATATTAACCAAGAAGGTTGAGACACGTGAGAATACCAAGAAAAATTCATATTGCACTATAAAAATTGTAATCAATGTTACATATACAAGTAATATCAGGGTTATAAAAATAAACTTGAATGCAGAGCTAAATAACCCAAAAATCGAAACAGATTTTAATGCAATTTTGATATTTTCTGGGAAATTATCCATGTTAAACACATTATGAATAATATTTCTAAGCTTATCAAGTATGGGTGTCCTGTGTATAATAAATAATAGAAAAGTTTACAGAATTTAAAATGCCTTTCATTAAACATCATATTTTCGGGAAATTGATTCTCACAAAAACGTTTTGGTTACTTACATTCTCAGATTTGTTTACATGGGGATTCTACTTAATAATATCTACACTATCGGGCATTTATCTTGAACATAAACTTGGAGAGGATGTTATAAGAATAGTTGGAATTGGGGGTGCAATATACTACATTATCAGAGGTGTCCTACAAATTCCGATAAGCAAAGTCTTAGATCGGATAAAGAACGACAAAGATGAAATATTTGTCTTAACAATAGGGTGTGTATTGATGGGGTTACCATTTGTTTTTTATCCTACACTGACATCTGCAAATCAATACTATGTTCTTCAAGTGATCTTCAGTCTAGGTGTTGCCATGAATTTGAACCCATGGAGAAAATTATTTGCTACTAATCTACAAGCAGGTAAAGAGGCTAGAGAATATGCAGTTTACGATATGGTAAATAGTATGTTCATTGCGTTTTCAATCTTTTTTGTTGGTCAGATTGCCAATATAAATCAATTCTATTTTGATGTGATGATGGTATCGCTAGGGTTGCTTGTGATGACTGGTGGTTTATGGGCTGCACTTATTTCTACAGATATGACAAGAAAAAGCTCGAACAACCTAGTGGCAAAAAAGTCTTAACCTTCGTAGACATTTATGATTATCCCTGCTGGAATTTGTCTAAATGCGGCCTGTGGATGTTGACCTATACCATCAGCCATTTGAACTAAGTTCCCTCCCACATGATAAATCCCTCGCACATATTCAGATTCGTATTCATCTGATAAGGCATATGGGACGAATAAGCCATGTTTGGTATGACCACCATGTGTATGTCCACATAAGAAACGAACGTTCTTAACAAGGCTACCTAGGCCAGCAAGGTCCACAACGCTAGCATTATGTGTCGCTACGATTTGATATCCGTCATAAAGGTTAAGAGAATTAGCGATCTCCTGCACTTGTGAAGGTGAATAATAGCCACTGAATTTAGTGTAATCAGGAAGTCCTAATATTGGGATAGGGAAGTCACCTTTGTAAAATTCACTATTAATATCTAGAAGTTGAATTCCGGATCGTAGTAGATGTTTTATTAATTCAATTCTTTGCTTGTGAATATGATCATGGTTTCCAAGAACTCCGATACGATGATCCGCTTTTAAATCTTGCAGGATTTCTAATATTATTGGAACAGTTCTCATATTTGTCTCTCCACCATGTGGAGCTTTGATGTGGAATTTTGGTTGTTCCTCTTTTGATATCCAATCACCAGTCATAATAAGAGCGGTGTTATCTGCTCTTGCACCTAATGAATATAATGTTTGGTTAATTTTATATACGACTTGTTCTAGAACATCTGCGTTTACATAAGCTTCGTCACCTCCGGAATGGATGTCGGTTAGATGTATACCATATGCTCTCCCAGACATTCCGGGAACTTTTTGAAAAACAACATCAATATTAGGGTTCGACGGGTCATATTCAGAAAAAGCAGCTAGTTCTCTTAATCCAAGAATTGTTGTCGCGGCTGCTCCTACTGCTGCTGCACCCTTAAGAAGAAAGTCTCTCCTGGGTAATGAGTATGAATTTAATTTTTCCAAAGTAAATATTACACAAATCCGACTTTATCAGAATAGAGTAGGGATAGTAAAGTGTTTAATAATGTTTGTAGAGATATGAATAAGTATCACTCTGTTGGAGTCAACTGAATATTATGAATCTTTGGAACATTTCTTCTTATTAGATGAAATGGATGAATAGCTACTCCAGATGAATTAATGCTAAAGAATTCCCCTTCATTTAGAGATAATTTCGGGTTGACATATTCCTGATGGTGTATTGGAACACCTTTTAATGCGAGGTTGCCAAGCCCTCTCGCGATACGTCCTTTTTCACGGTCAAATCCTGTGAGGTGTGAGTGCCCTGAAAGAAGTAAGGAGCGTATGCCAAGAGAGAAATATTTTAATATGTAGGGAATAGAGTCCGGGTTATGGAAAAGGTAAATTAATTGTTTTGCTTCTGTCGGTACGAGCGTCCTCATGAAAGGTAAATAATTTCTGTGCCACACTTGATAATCGGGCTGTGAGATATCAGGTAAACCAATTACTGCCGTTTCTCCAAAATGATAGGTTTCAAAAGGGGAAAGTATTTTAATTCCGGTTTCTAATATTCGCGGTCTGTAAAATCTGAACCAGTCTGGGTTCTCAATATCGTGATTTCCTTCAACTGCAACGACCTCCAATCCTCTGCTTACGCAATCGCTTAAACTATTTAATAGTGTGGAAAAAGTACTTAAAGAGCTACCATAATCATAGGGAGCAAAAGGTTTGTTTACTAAATCTCCTCCAAGAAGTACAATTTTATTATCGGGAGTCAGAGAATTTTCTGCGCAATCTTTAACAAGACTAAATATATTAACTAATGCTCCCTCGTCTGAATGTTTTTCTGTGCCACTATGTAAATCAGAGAGAAATATGACTTGATGCGGAGTTGTCATATCTGTCTCGAGAACTAATTGTTCAACCTGAATGTTTACGTTCGTATATTCGGGACCAGAAAATCTAGCCAGGAATTCTATTCCTGGCTTGAGAAAAGCCTTGAGGATATCTGGTGGGGATATCATAGGGACTGTTGGAACAAACTCGTTATCCAATAATTTACTTTAACTGAGTGAATTTATCAGATTATAGTATTAATAGTAAAGGGGAAATGACAATTAGTTTGTAAATTGCTTTTTTAGTTTTAAAAACTGCTCAGGGTCGTTTTTCGCTCTGAGGATCTCTAGAGTACATTCGAAATCTCTAAAATCTTCATCTACAACATATTTATCAACGAATTCGTCGAAAGATACTTTGAAAAGATTAATTTTCTCACCTGATTCAAGTTCTTGATCTTGGACCTTTTCAATATTTTTTACAATAAAAATATATGTTGACCATTCGACTTTTTCCAAAGGTGTGGTTTTAATCCAAAGTTTGAAATCATGTGCAATATAACCGGATTCTTCAAGTAATTCTCTTTTTGCGGCATCGATTGGTTCTTCACCTTTATCGACTCTGCCTCCGATTAGGCCGACCTGAGCTGGTCTACCTGGTTGTTCTTCATTTGAAATTATCAATTTTCCATCGGAGTCAA
>JAGQLL010000063.1 GCA_020429395.1 Candidatus Dojkabacteria bacterium
CTACTCCGGTTTCGAGAACATCTGCAGACCCTATTTGGTATTCTACAATGGATGATGTAGCTGCTTTAACAACACCGGTGATTGGTAAAGGTGTTACAGCACAAAACCTGACTTTTGTTTCAGGAGTAACTGGGAGCAGTGCAAAAATTGACGCAAGTTCTGAATACGCTGCAGTTGGGGCAATTCCTTATTCCACGCCTCCTGTCAGCTTTAAAAAAGATATGGGTGCTATCGAATTTTATTATAAACCAGATGTATCTGCTTCAGTAGCACAGACGATGACATTATTCAATGTAAGAGTAGATGCATCAAATCAATTAAAGTTATACAAACAAAGCGGATCAAATCCTATGTGGCTTGAGTACACACATTCAGGATCTACCAAAAGCATACAGGTCCCTTACACAAGCTTTTTACCCTATTGGAATATTGGGAGCTGGACAAAATTTCGGGTTGAATGGGATAGAACAAAAAGTACTCCGGATGATTTAAAATTGTTTTTAGATAACGATCGACCAACTCCAACTAAAACTGGTGCTGTATTTAGTGATATGGCTGGAGATCCAACTTTATATATTGGTAATGTAACTAATACAGGTAGTGAACAGGCTATGGGTGCTATTGATGATTTTACAATTTTCGGTGATCCTGACTCTCGAACTTATGTTGTAAACTCAACTCTAGACGAAGGAGATTCAGACATCGGAGATTTAGAGTGTTATACAGCTTCGTCTGTATGTACTTTAAGGGCAGCTATACAAGAGGCGAATTCAACAACCAATTTAGACAAAATTGTTTTCGAAATCCCAGGTGGTGATGTACAAACTATTAATCTATCGAATGCGCTTCCTACCATCACCAACCCATTAGAAATCGATGGAACTACACAGGCAGGAGCGGACTGTGTTACAAAGGATTTGAGAGTAGTACTAGATGGTGATAATTTAACTAGTCCTGGCATTTCTTTCTCAAATGTATCTGGAGGTGGTGTAATGGGATTAGTAATACATGGTTTTTCTCAAGGGATAAATTACACATCAAGTACAGGAGGCTCTGTAAAATGTAATGTCATAGGTTTAGCACAAGATGGTGTAACCGTGATGGGTAATAGCGAAAGTGGTATCACTCTAGAGTCATCTTCATCCACAAACACAATAGGTGGAATTGTTGAAGGAGAAGGTAATGTAATAAGTGCTAACTATAACGGTATAGATATCAAGTCTTCAAATAATAATGTTATCCAAGGTAATTATATTGGAACAAACAAAGGCGGTGAATATTCTCGAGGAAATACATCAAAAGGTATTCAAATAGATAACTCGACTGGTACAGAAATTGGAGATGCAGATACTAATTCTCTTCCAGCTAGTTGCACTGGAGCATGTAATGTAATATCAGGAAATGAAAGTGGGATATATTACTTTAAAGGTACTTCTGCTAGTAATGATAATGTGATTGAGGGAAATTTCATAGGAGTTGATAAAACTGGAGAATTTCAAGTTACAAATAATTATGGAGTAAGGGCAAGTAAAGTTTCAAATTTAAGCATCAATTATAATATGATCGCTTCAGTGGTCAGCTCGGTTTATGCTCAAGCTGAAGCATCTGCTGTAATTTCAAATATTACTGTAGATAATAATTATATAGGAATAAATAGATCTGGGGATACCGTATTAATGGATTCAGATAATGCAATCTGGCTTTATTCAAGTTTGGTCTCATCTTTAACAACCGCGAATGTCACAAATAACATTATTGTAGGAGCTGTCAGAGGCTCTGGTATAAATGTACAAGGTGTAAATACATCAGGGGTGAGTATAAAATCAAACTATATTGGAACAAACTCTGCCGATGCTGGTCTAGGCAATAAATATGGGATATATTTCCTCTCTCCTAACGCTACAAATAATGTAATTGGAGGAGCAAACCCAGCAGATGGCAATATAATAGCTAATAATGATAGTTACGGAATTTATTTATATGCAACAGTTAACACACTGACAAGAAATAATACTATAAATAATAATGGAAATGACGGAATTTTGTTATCAGGAAGTACTGTATCAAAGAATAATACAATCATTGAAAATAGTATCTATAACAATACTGGGATGGGGATTAATCTCAGAACGATAGCATCGAACAAAGTCAGCTTTAATGACAAAGACGATACTGATTCTACAACTGCTGGTGATGGACCTAATGATCTTCAAAATTTCCCAGTATTGACGAAAGCAACCTATGAAGGCACGACTTTATCAATTTATGGTGGTTTTCAAAGTGAAGAAGGAAAATACTATCGATTGGACTTCTATTCAAATGAGTTAAATGATGATACGGGATTTGGTGAAGGTGAGAATCACATTCACACAATAACTGGTGTTGAAGCCAATAATCCTGTATATGACTTCAGTGTGACCCCTATTGTTGTTACAAGCTTAACTTTACCATCAGGACATAAATATATAAGTGCTACTGCTACAGAATGTGGAGAAGTGGCATGCACAACTCTATTTAATACATCCGAATTTGGTCTAACCGGATTTGACGGTCATATAATTGGAAAAGGCCTAGAGCTAGACACAACAACACCTACCTATCCAAGATTTTATGTCGCTGGAGACGGAGTTGGAAATATTCCGGATTTATTTGCGTTCGATATACTTTCAGATAGTAGTCTTGACTTAGTTATGGGATTAAATACAAGAGGTGAAATGTCAGCAACAGGAATTGTTGGTTTAGATTATAATAACTTTGCGTCTGCGGGTTATGCTAAAGGTGAAGCTAATAATGTTTCTCCTCAATATCAAATTTTCAATATTCTAGATGGATATCAGTGTGGTTATACTATTGGAACAAATGTAAAAAGTACAGATATAAAAATCGGTAGTAATGGTGTCGGATCCAAATATGTCTATATAGTTTCAGATTCTCCAGATGAGGAATTAACATTAATGCAAGGTGAAGCATCAAGTTCTGGTTTTGCTAAGTATGGGGAATATTTATCAGAAGTTAGAGATATGGGTACTCCTATACAATACTATCATTCGCTTATTTGGGAACAATCAATAGATGTAAATGAGGGTGGCGAGATTAAAATTCAACTAAGATCTGGAGATTCAACTGATCTTTCAAACGAAGAGTGGTATGGCCCAGACGGAACTAGGGGAACATTTTTTGAACTTGGAGCAGAAACTGAAGGCTATGTTATACCAAAAGTAATTCAAGGTAAAAGATATCTACAATACAGAGTTCTTATGGAGACAAACCAAAATGCATCTCCTACGCTCGATTCTATTACGATTAGATATGGAAATTGATCCCGACAGTGTAATCGAGAGACTCGAGAATAATTTTCCTAATGCTAAGTCAGAGCTTGAATTTAAAAATCCTTTTGAACTTCTTATTGCAACGATTTTATCAGCTCAATGTACTGATGCACGAGTAAATAAAGTCACACCAATTCTTTTTAAGCAATTCCCTACTCCACAAAAAATGAGTAAAGCCACTCACGATGAAATTTCAAAGATAATTTTTTCTACAGGGTTTTATAATCAAAAAGCAAAAAAAGTTATAGAATCTTCTAAAAAAATTGTTGAAGATTTTAATGGTAAAGTACCAAATGAAATGAATCAGTTGATTAGGCTTCCAGGAGTGGCTAGAAAAACAGCAAATGTTGTTCTATATAATGCATTTAGCAAAAACGAAGGAATTGCAGTCGATACACATGTAATTAGGATTTCCAGATTGTTAGGATTCACAGAAAATAAAAATCCAGATAAGATTGAAAAAGATTTAATGGAATTATTTCCAAGAGAAAAGTGGGGATTTCTGAGCCAAAGCCTTGTACTTTATGGTCGTTACAACTGCAAAGCAAAGAAACATGATACCACTAAGTGCTTTCTCGGAGGTCATTAGCTAGATTATAACAACCATGATTAAAGGTTCTCGTTTTGTTTTTTTGTAAAGAAACTTTGATATGTGTTTGGAGAGCGCTTCTTTGAATTTACTAATCTCAAGTTTATTGTTATTCCTAGTGTCTTCTAGCCATCCTTTGTGAACTGTGTAGATTTCATTTTCAATTTCTTTTAGAAGTTCTTCAGATTTGTTCATATATATAAATCCCCTAGAGGCAAATCTGATTCGACCAATTATTTTCTTTGTTTTATGACTCAGGTTGATTACCATGCATATCATTCCGTATTCAGCCAATACTTCTCTATCCCTTAATACTACTTCACCTAGGTCGCTGATTCCCATTGCGTCTATCATCACTGGCTTAGATAGGATTGCTTTCCCTCGTCTTATCAAATTTTTGCTAACTTCCCATACTTGACCATCATCCGTGAGGTGAATTGATTCGCTTTTCATGCCCCAGCTAATAAAATTTCTTTTATTGAAGTAGCGCATTGTTAAGGTTCCATGAATTGGCATTACGTTTTTAGGCATGATCATTTCATACATAGTCTTCAGATCTTCTTGTAGACCATGGCCGGTAGCATGAACAGTATCTAGTTTGTTCGTAATCAATTCCACTCCTAATTTAATAAGTCTATCTGTCATCCGACCTATTTTATACTCATTTCCTGGAATCTCAGAAGATGACAAAATTACCCTATCCCCTGCTTTGATTTTTACGAAACGATTCTCTCCTTTGGATAATAAGCTTAGAGCTCCAAATTGTTCACCTTGACTTCCAGTGCATAAAATCACAATTTTGTTGTCAGGGTATTTGCTGAGATCGTTATGAGTGATGAATAAAGTTTCTGGTAAATCTATATAATTAAGTTCTCTAGCAATTCTAAATGCATCTTTTAAACTCCTTCCTAAAAGTAAAACTTTTTTATCTAGCTTAGAGGCGATTTTGCTTACAACATATAATCTAGATACTTGAGAGGCAAATGATGCCAAAATTACTCGTCCAGAGGCACTACGAAGTAGTTCTTCTATAGATACTGACACTTCAGTCTCTGAAGTTGATTTTCCAATTGAACTAGAGTTCGTGCTTTCTATAAGTGCAAGATCCACCCTACCCCTTAAACTCTTAAGTTTCTCATAGTCTGTTTGTTGTTCATTGGCAGGTGTTTCGTCAATTTTAAAATCTCCTGAGAAGAAAATATTTCCTGCTAATGTTTCTACGAATATCGAAAACGCATGAGGAATACTATGAGTAACACCTATAAAGGTAACTTTCATTCTGCCGATTTGAATTTCTGTGTTTCTATTTACAACAATTAATCTGGTTTTATCCAATATCTTGTATTCTTTTAGCTTTTGCTTTATCAACTCACTAGCAAAACTACCCGCATAGACCTTCGGAAAGCCTAGGAGTGGCAGTATAAATGGCAATGCTCCAATATGATCTAAATGTCCATGAGTAATAAAAATTGCGCGAACTTTGTGTTTGTTTTTTTTGAGATAGTCAAGATTTGGAATTAAGTAATCAATACCAAATAGTTCTTGTTCGGGAAAGGATAACCCTGCATCAACTAGAATAATATTCTGTCGATCTTCGATAAAAGAACAATTTCTACCAACTTCGCTATTTCCTGAAAGTGTACATAATTTTATGTGGGGGGGATTATTTTCTTTCCTAACTTCTTCGTAATTTGTCTTCACTATAATATCTAAAACAGTTAAAATACTCTATTGGATTATTTTATCACGTATTGGAAAAGAAACAAAAGGCAATTGTCGTTGGTGCGGGCATTTCGGGCATGTCCATAGCGTGTTTGCTTGCAAAGAAGAATTTTGAGGTAACAGTAGTAGAAAAGAACTCAATTTATGGAGGAAGAGGAAGAGTCTTAAAGTCCAATGACTTCGTCTTTGATATGGGTCCATCTTGGTATTTATTACCCGAGGTTTTTGATGATTTTTTTAAACTCTTTAACGAAGATATAAATGATTACCTTGATCTCGTGAAACTCGATCCATCCTACAGAGTCTTCTTGCCAAAAGGTAAAGTCGTAAATATAAGTACAGATATTGAAGAAAATATTAAGATTTTTGAGTCTATAGAACCAGGCTCTGGTGAAAACTTTAAGAAGTACTTAGAAAAATCAGAGAAACTTTACAAAGTTCTTGTTGGAAGGCTTTTTTACAAAGATCTAACGTCAAGAAAAGTACTGATGGATAGATCTTTATTAAAAGAGTTTAAAGGTCTCTCCGCAAGTGATTTGTTTTCAAATTACGAAAAGCTTTGCTCCAAATATTTTAAGACTGAAGAACTGAAAAGAATTATTCAATATGGCGTTGCGCTACTTGGTTCTCATCCAGAAGATGCACCCGGTTTATACGCTATGATGTCCTATGCTGATTACAAGCAAGGAGTGTTTTACCCCAAAGGTGGCATCGGTAAACTTTTCACAGCCATTTATAAACTTAGTAAGAAATTAGGTGTTGAGTACAAATTCAATTTTGATGTTACATCATTTAATTATTCGGACAACAAAATTGTTTCAGTTATTAGTACCGATGGACAGAAAGAAGATTCTGATATTGTTATTATGAATGGAGATTATGCTCACACTGAACTTAAAATTCTCGAGGACAAATACAGAACTTATGATGAAAAATATTGGTCAAATAAAAAAATAGGTGCTTCTGCTTTTATCGTTTACCTTGGTGTAAATAAAAAATTAAAGAATTTAGAGCATCATAATCTGTTTTTAGACAGAGATTGGAAAGATCATTTTAAACAATTAAGCGATTCAGATATATGGCCAGAGAAACCTGCCTATTATGTCTGTGCTCCAAGCAAGACTGACCCAACAGTTGCACCTTCAGGCTGTGAAAATCTATTTTTTACTGTTCCTATTCCAGCAGGAGTTGAAGATAATGATAGTATGCGGATTAAATACTTCGATAAGATAATTAAACACTTTGAGCAGTTAATTGGTGAAGAAATAAAATACAATATAATTTACAAGAAAATATTTACAGTTAATGATTTTATTCAAGACTTTCATGCCTACAAAGGGACAGCACTTGGTCTTGCCAATAATTTAAAACAAACAGGATTCTTAAGAGTAGGATATCAAAGTAAAAAATTAAATAACTTGTATTACACAGGTCAATATGTACATCCAGGTTCTGGTTTGTCAGCTTGTGTTGCTTCTGCAAGAATTTTATCAGATAAAATTACAGATGATTTAAATGAAAAATAACAGATTACTCAACTTCTTTTATAAAACTTCAAGACCGAAATTCTGGTCATATTTATTTGGGACATTTCTATTTGGTTTCTTTGCAGGACTACAAGAACCAAATCCATTAGCATTATTAGACTGGAAGTTTCTTCTCCTTTTAATATTTTTTATCTTTCCTGCAAATCTTTTTGTTTATGGTGTAAATGATTTGGCTGATGAAGACACTGATAAATTTAATCCTAAAAAAGGAAAACAAGAAAATTTGTTAGAAAAGTCTTTCAGGAAATATCTCTTTTATGGAGTTATTGTAGTAGTAATACTTTCCTTAATAATTGCATACGCTATTCCTCAGATTGCTTTGTGGCTTATTGGTTTTATGATTTTAGGCGGATCATATAGTTTACCACCTGCAAGATTCAAAAAAAGGCCATTTATTGATTCATTAAGTAACATATTCTATGCTTTCCCAGGTATTATTGGTTTCTTAATTAACACTCCTACTCTCCCAAGTTTACAAATTATTCCAATATTGTTTATTTTCCCTGTTGCTATGCACTTATATTCAGCAATTCCAGACATTGAAGCCGATAAGAAAGCTGGACTTAAAACAACTGCAGTTATTCTGGGGAAAAATATTTCTTTGATTGTATGTAATATCTTGTGGTTGGCAGCATTTCTGTGGATTTTGAATTCGGGTTATTTATTTCCATTTACCCTCTTATTAATTGTGTACCCTACTCTACCTTTACTAAACTTAAATCTTAAAAAATTTGATATCAACAAAACCTACTGGTTTTTCCCGTATATAAATTTCATAATTGGATTTATATTTTCAATAATTTTTGTGATAAATCTATATCGATGAATATTTCCCTAAAAGAATTTAAAGCTGTTCTTGTGATCAATATGATAAGTGCTTTATTAATTTTTCTAACTAAAGATTTATCAATTTTTCCCATAATGTTGCAGATTGTTCTATTTCTTTTAGGTTCAACAGGTTTTTATTTATTATACAAATCAACAAATTTTAAAACTACGATATCTATTTTCATAATTTTAGGATTGTATGGATTGTTTATCGAGGCAACCAGTATAAGAACTGGTTTTCCCTATTCGCGCTTTGAATACTCAGATCTTATGGGTTATAAGATCTCCAATGTCGTTCCATATACTGTGTTTTTGATATGGCCAACACTTGTGATAAGTGCTTATTCATTAAGCGAATTCATTACAAAGAATAGAATGAATAAAATTATAGTAACAACGATTTTACTCTTGTTACTCGATTTAGTTTTCGATCCTGTTGCTACAAGTTTAGGTTTTTGGATGTGGGATAAATCTGGAATATACTACGGTGTCCCAGCGCTAAATTTTGTTGGATGGATTTTTTCTTCCCTTGTCTCCGCTTTTATAGTTAATTTGTTTCTAAAAAAACACTCATTAGATAACAAATACTTAATTCTGATCTATATCGGAAATTTATTACTATGGACTTTTCTCTGTATTAAGTTAGGAATGTACATTCCGGTAATAATAAGTATTTTGATATTTATAGTTTTATTCAAAAAATTTAATCTGGACAAATAAAATGAAAAAAGTAGCAATAATTGGTTCTGGATTTGGTGGTTTAGCTCTAGCTGTTAGATTACAAGGGAAAGGTTACAATGTCACGATATTTGAAAAACAAGAGAAAGTAGGTGGTCATGCCTACCAGCTAAAGAAAAAAGGTTACACATTTGATATGGGACCATCATTAATAACAGCGCCTGAAATAATTGATGAAGTATTTAAATCAGCTGGTGAAGAAAGAGCAAAATATTTAGAATACATTCCACTAGATCCTTACTATCGGATATATTTTCACGATAAGACCTTCATAGATTATAACGGTGATAGTGATTCCATGAAAAATCAGTTGGCAGTATTCAATAAAGATGATGCTAAAGCATATGACAAATTTATGGATTATTCTTCAAAATTATATAAAATAGTTATTTCGGACAGAATGGGTTCGCAACCATTTCTTTCTATGAAGGATTTCTTCAGTGCTGCCCCAAAAATAATAAGTACAAAATCAATGTTGTCTTGTTATACAAATGTTAAATTTTTCTTTAAAGATTTTAGAAGTAGATTCATATTTTCTTTCCATCCTCTATTTATCGGTGGTAGTCC
>JAGQLL010000064.1 GCA_020429395.1 Candidatus Dojkabacteria bacterium
TTTTCAATTCCATCCTTAACACTTATTTGTGGTGACCATCCGAAATCACTTAGAGCTTTGTTGTTATTGCTTATAAATACTTTTTGGTCTCCAGGTCTCCATGGAAAAAATTCTGTCTTTACCTTTGACTGAAGGATTGATTCGATGACGTCTAATGCTTCAATTAACGAAACAGAATTTACCAACCCACCGCCAACATTGTAAATTTTACCTGATGTAGTCTCCAGGTTGTCAATTGCCATTTCATAAGCTCGTAGAAGATCATCAATATAGAGTAAATCTCTAACCTGTTTCCCGTCTCCAAATATTTTGATTGTTTCTTTCTGATATGCAGTCTTTAAAAAATGGAAGACCCAGCCTTGATCTTCTGTTCCCCATTGTCTTTGACCATAAATGCAGGACTGTCTAAATACGAGTGTTTTTAATCCGTAAATTCTGGAAAAATCACGAACGTACTGGTCAGCACTTCCTTTTGAACACCCATAAGGAGAATGGAAATCCAAATTAATTTCTTCGGAAACACCTTCTAGCAATGCTTCGTCAGAGAAAGTGTATCTACCATTCTTTTCTTCAACTTGAAATTCTTCTAGACCACCATAAACTTTATTAGTAGATGCAAAGACAAATACCGCATCGGGACTGTGCTCCCTCATTGAATTTAAAACATTTAGGGTACCTCTTGCATTAATCTCAAAGTCTTCGATTGGATTTGCAACAGAATCAGTAACAGCTACTTGTGCTGCTTCATGAAAAATGAAATCTTTTTCCTGGACTGCTTTTGTTACAGCTAACTCATCTCTAACATCACCTCTTATAATTTGTAGGCTACCAGCGACATTTTCAAGCCAAGGAAGGTTTTTCTCTACATTACTTCGAGAAAAGTTATCAAAGATTGTTACATTAGCTTTATTTTGTAGTAGATATTTTGCCAAGTTTGATCCAATAAATCCGGCTCCACCTGTGATTAGTATGTTTTTGTTATTCCAATTCATAATATTGATTTATAAAAAGATAGGGTGTCGTTATAAAACGACACCCTAGATTGTATCAATAAATACTAGTCAGTTAAAATTCCACCATTGGTTTTTCTTTTACTAATTAGGTTACCGACGTATATGTGTCCTCCTAGTGCGAAGAATGTAATTCCCGCAATTATTGCGATGACTGGGAAGATTATTCTGTTTGTGTCATCACCTAGGATTCCAGTTGCTGGTAGGCACATAACATTTACTGTATGTACAGCTCTACCAACTTCTATACCGTCTTGTTTGACTATAACAGTGTTAACGTATGTCCCAAAATCAGCATTTTGGACTGTGACTGAGTATGTGAATGTCTTTGTTTCATTTGCTGTCATGCTTGTATTTGCCCATACAATTTGGTTCAGATCAGCATTATAAACACCTCCTGATGTTATCGAACTTACATTAAGCATATCACCATCGACTTTTTCATCAAGTATGTCAGTAATTTCCAATACTCTACTATCTGATGTTGGATTTGCGACAGTTACGGTGTATACCACTGTTGCTGATGTGTCTGCTTCACAAGTAGGTGCAGAAGTCTTGGTTACTGTTACATTTCCAGGCACTACAACTGTAGTTGGATCATCGTCTGTAACAACCTCGTCTGTATCCACCGATTTCGCCGTAACTGTAACGACATTTACAAATCCTGAATTCACACTGGTTTGTGTGCATGTGAATGATTTGGATTCTCCTATTGCAAGTGATACTTGAAGTGTCTCAGAAGTGCCATCATCCTCAGTTAGATATCTTGCACATGAAAGTGCTAAAGGATCAGTAACATTTACATTTTCAAGTGCTACAGCTCCAATATTTGTTACTTTAATATAGAATGTTGCAGTGCCACCTTTCTCAACTGTTTGAGTATCTTGAGCAACTGAGTGATTTTCCACTTCTGATTTCTGTACTCTAATTGCTGGTGTACCTGCAAGTACTACTTCACTATCATCTTCATCCTCAACTGGTGACCTTCCATCAATTGGTGTTCCTACCACTTCGGCAACATTTGTATAAGATTCAGTAACATTCGTATCCTGACAAGAATATGTGACACTTTGGTCGACCTTTAGCACTCCAACTGGTGTGCTATCAGC
>JAGQLL010000065.1 GCA_020429395.1 Candidatus Dojkabacteria bacterium
TAAATATCATTCCCGTAATCATCTGCACTAAAGTAGCTCCATAGCATATTTTTTCATACGCGCTCTCCGCAGAATCTATTCCGCCGACACCTATTATTGTGAGTTTACCTTTGTATTTCAGGTAAGTCTTCCTAATTAAATTATTCGATAGTTCACGAGTTGGAATGCCACTTACTCCACCTCGCATATCTTCAGGATACTTTTCTGTTATGTATTTACTATTTCTATCTTTGTTTAAATTTCCAATGATCACCCCACTAATATGATGTTTGACTGCTGTTTCCAATAAAAGATCAAATTTATCCCATGGAAGATTTATTGGCATTTTTAAATATATGGGCTTTTCGGTTTTGATTTTTAATAATGAAACTAAGAGTTTCTCAAGGCGCTCAGGCGTTGAATATGGTTCACCATAGAAAGTATTCGGACATGAAATATTTATAGTGTAATAGTCCCCTAGCCCTGCTTCCACTAGTTTCTCTAGAGACCTAGTATAATCATCTATCCCCTCTTCTAATCCACTTGCTTGAGCGGAGTTCGTTCTAGCAATAGAAATGCCGAGTACGTTACCTGTTATAGGTTTATAGTCTTTTTTTATTTTTTTAATAATTTTGTCTACTCCAATATTTTTTAAACCGTAGAAAACAACCAGTCCTCTGTCTTTTTTCAATCTATAAAGACGTGGTTTAGGATTTCCCTCGTATGGATGTAGTGTAACAGAGCCTATTTCTGCGAAACCAAACCCTACGTTATGTATAACTTTCAATAAGTTGGCATCTTTGTCAAAACCAGCAGATAAACCTACAGGATTTCTATAAGCTAATCCATCAACTTCTTGCTTTAACTTAGCATGATTAAAGTCAAAGACTAGCTTTGTTATAAAATTCAAGAGAGCAATTTTCCCGAGAATCTGCCCAAATTTGAGCATTCTATCGTGAACCTCTTCAGGGTCTTTCTTGAAGAATATTGGTTTTAAGATACTTTTATAACTTTTTTCAATCAGAGTTGTGAATATCATAGTATTTTGAGCCTTTATAAGAAACACATATCTTGTGGATCAAATATGGGTGATATTAAATTTATTTATGGTAACTACCTCCACTAGTGATATTTAGCACTCGGTACAACTGTTCTATCATTAGAACAATTGCCAACTCATGCGTAAAGGTAAGTTTTGATAACGCTATAGAATAATCACATTTTTGAAGAAATTCTGGATCAAGTCCAAATGCATTCCCAAAGATGAAAGTAATGTTATTTTCGTATCTAAATCTTTTATCTACAAAAAATTTAAATCCCTCTGTTGTAAAATCAGTCCCTTGTTCACTTACTGCAATTGTGTATCCCAAATCTCTAAAGCTGGAATTTAAATCACTAGCTTCAACTTTTCTTCCATCGACATCCCTTAGAACTCTATATTCAGTTTTAGAATATTTCCCAAGCAACATTAAATAGTACTCTATAAGTTCTTTTATAGGTTCTGATTTTATTTTACCAAATGTAATAAATGTGATTTTTGTCATATTATATTTGCTTAGTGTTAGAATGATTTTACCATGACAAGCAAAAACCCATTCCTGCAAAAGTATAATACTATCGCAAAATTTTATAATCAAGTTTGGTTGATAGCGATCTTACTTGCTGTAGGTTTATTTATAATGCAAATCGCAACAGGTAATCTCACACAAAAAAAAGAAACTACAAATTTTCAAGAATTCGGATGCTATCAAACACCAGATAATAAATTAATTAAACTTGAAGAGTACGAACCACAAACTAATACAGAGTTATCCATTATAGAATTTGACCAAGTAATTAGGACCAAGTTAAGAGTAAATGAAATCCCACCTATAAACGAACCTAAATTCTCTCAAAATCACGACGAAATTCTTAAATGTATTGATGAGGAGGAAAAGGCAATAGTCTTAGAAGGTTCTAATGAAACAAAGATCTATCCATTTAAAATTCTTCAACAACATTTGATAATTAATGATTTCATAGATGGTAAGCCAATATTAGTTTCGATTTGTGCACTGTGTAATTCTCCTTCTGTATACGAGAGGACAATTGATGCAAAAGAATTAACATTTGGGACAACAGGACTTTTATATAGGAACAACGATTTATTCTTTGATGATTCCACTAACTCTCTATGGAGTCAAATAAATGGTAAAGCAGTAGTCGGAGATAGTGTCGGACAGAACCTTTCACGTATAAACTTCAAGACAATGTCATTAAAGAATGCCGTATTGCAATATTCGGAATCAAATATTTTGACATTTGATACAGGCTATAGAAGAAATTATTCTGATAGTAGTTTCAAGGACTATGAAAAAAGCGATACGACACTAAGTCCAGTATTAAATTCATCTGATAAATTTGCAAAAAAAGATACAGTATATGCCTTTGAGATTGATGAACAAATCTATGCAATGAATTCTGCAGATGCTGAAAAGGAAGATTTTAGGATAAAAACTCCAAACGACATACAGATCAAGACAATCTATGAAAACGGTATCACAAGACTGTTTGTGAATGATCAAGAAACACAATATATTCAGTCATATTGGTATGTTTGGTATGATCACTACCCAGAAACCATCGCTTTAAAGCCTTAAACACGCAACCAATAATGCTTTCCATGGTGTATAATATTTCTATGAGAAAAATCAAGCCAAAAAATAAAATCATAGTCGCTCTCTCAGGGGGAGTAGATAGTGCTGTGTCCGCTGCTTTACTCGTAGAGCAAGGTTTCGATGTAACCGGAGTTTTTATGAAAAACTGGTCCGGTGAAGATTTTTCACTAAATTCAGACTGTCCATGGGAAGTTGATCAAAATGATGCAGAAAATGTCTGTACAACCCTATCTATCCCCTTTAAATCAGTTAATTTTGAAAAACAATATAGAGATATTGTAGTTAAATATTTTTTTGAAGAATACTCGAAAGGCCGAACACCAAACCCAGATGTATTATGTAATAAAGAAATCAAATTTAAATTATTTTTACAATATGAGACAGAATAAGGAGAAGATATAATTGACACGGGACATTATGCTAGGATTGAGGAAAATGGGAATAGTTTTAA
>JAGQLL010000066.1 GCA_020429395.1 Candidatus Dojkabacteria bacterium
CTGGACTGACTGGGAAATTGTGGATGGTAATCTCAGTATTGAAGAAGTCAACAATATGATTATAAAAATATTAAATAATAAAAATTTATTAAAAATATGAAAAAATATCCAAATATCGAAAGAACATTTTTAATGATAAAGCCAGATGGGGTTAAGAGAGGATTGGTAGGTGATATATTTTTTCGATTAGAACGTGTTGGACTGAAATTAGTCTCGGCCAGGATGATTATGGCTACGGAATCACAGGCTAAGAAGAATTACCCTGGCACGAAAGACTGGTTAGTAAAAATGGGTGAGAAAACTTTAAATAACTATAATTCTGATCTGAAAGCTGTAAAAGAGGATCTTGGTACTACAGATACTTATGAAATTGGAAAAAAGATTTATGAAGCACTAGTAAAATATTTAATGGAAGGACCAGTAATTATTTCAGTTTGGGAAGGAAATCATGCAGTAAAAGTTGTAGAAAGAATTGTCGGAAAGACTGATCCTACGGTTGCAGATATCGGAACCATACGAAGTGACTATGGTTTTGATACTCCTCAATTTGCAGTTAAATCGGGTAGAATTGTATTCAGAACTTTAATCCATAGATCAGATAGTGCACAGGAAGCAAAACGAGAAATAGAGCATTGGTTTGGTAAGAATTATAAATATTTAGGAGACTACATTCGCACCGATTACACGGATTCTCTTTAATTGATATTTTTATAAATATAATGGAAAAAACTTTAGTAATAATTAAGCACGATGCTATAAGCAGGGGATTAATGGGAAGGATTATTTCTAGGTTCGAAATAGTTGGACTAAAAATGGTGGCGTTTGAATTCATTCAAAGTACTCAAGACATGGGTCATGGGCATTATCCAACAACAAATGAATGGTTTCAGAAGGTTGGAGAGAGAACTTTAAACGATTATGTTGCGAAGGGAATTAATCCAAAAGAAGAGCTGGGCACTGACGATCCTCTTGAAATTGGAAAACTTGTTAAACAGTGGAATGTCGAATACCTTACACATGGACCTGTATTAGCTATCGTTTTTGAGGGCCCAGATGCCGTTACATTAGTTCGTAAGTTAGTAGGTAATACGATTCCGTCCAAAGCAGATCCCGGGACGATCAGAGGGGATTTTGGAATGGATAGTATTGAGATGGCAAATAAGCAAAAACGTCCTTTATATAATCTAATTCATGCCAGTGGGGAGATATCTGAGGCCGAGGCGGAGATTTCTTTGTGGTTTGGTAATCAGGAAGTATACGATTACAAGCTTCATAGTAATTCTATGACAGGTGTGTATGGGAAATTAGGGAGTTAATCCTTCGCAATCTTTAAGCATTCCTCAAGCAATAATGGGAATTCTATGTACCCAGTTTCGCTATTTAAATGTCCTCCTTTTGGAATAATTACCGGTTGAACTTCTAATACGTCTGCTAAATATTTTAATTCATTTTGAGGGACATACGGATCGTCATCCCCGTAGATAACTGATATATTTTTAATATTCTTACGTATCAAATCCGTATCGATGTGTTTTTCTTTTAAGAAGTAGCTATTTAATTCCATTCCATAATCACGTGCAAAACCAGAGACTGATACGAAGCCTTGGGCTTGTTTCGGTAACTGTTCAATAAAGTCCATCGCGCTAACGGCACCTAAAGAGTGGGTGACAAATATTAGGTTGTTTATGTCGATATCTTTGGTCTTGGATTTCAGAAATTTTAACCATTCTTTACGATCTGGGTGGTCTGAATTTGGAAGAGTAGGCATGATAACTTCATGACCTGATACCTCAAGATTAGATTTCAGCCAACCTTGCCAGTGTTTACCAGCATAACCTTGAATTCCGTGAATTATAAAAAATGTTTTCATAGTATTTCTTTGTTGCTGGAGGGACTTGAACCCCCAACCTTATCCTTAGGACGGATCTGCTCTATCCATTGAGCTACAGCAACTACTAAATCAAGATTTCATAAATGAAGTGAAATGAAATCTTTGATTTTGTGTTGTCCCGCACTATCGAAAATTGATGCGGGACCTCGTTAAATAATTAATTTACTTATTCTCATACATACATCGCAATGCTTGTCTAAGGCGCTAATCCTGCTATACATGACACGTTTGGGTAAACTCACCCGCACTTCTTTTGGTTCGATAACCCCTCCTTGTATTATAAATAACTTAAAGTTAGATCCCGTACAACTCGCTATGCTCGTTTACGGGATAAGTTCGGTTAGACTCACACGTCGCCTATGGCTTGTGTTCGTCAACACCTCCTTAAATTATCACGAACTCAAAGTTAGATCCCGTACAACTCGCTATGCTCGTTTACGGGATAAGTTCGGTTAGACTCACACGTCGCCTATGGCTTGTGTTCGTCAACACCTCACTTAATTATACCCCACAAGGTTATTAGCGTACAGGGTATTAAAGGTTAAATGGAAGTGATGAAGTATTTAGAACAAGTTTAAAGAGATTCTTACTCAATATATTTTCTTCTGATGTGTCTTCGATCATAAGAGTTAGACTTGAGCCATCTTCTTGAAATTTGAAATAACCATTATCGATAGTAGTGTTGTTAAGGATATCGACTAAATTAGTACCATCATTCTCGCTGATTTGCATTTTTCTTAATGGGTAATTGTTGATTATTATCAGATTTGAATTGTTTATAAATTTCGGTTTTAGGTCCATATTAATCGAAGATTGTGTAGTCTGAACCATTAGAGAGTCATCAATAAGAGATTTATCGATTACACTATAAACAACCTGACCATTATTATTAAAGATAATGCTTGTTCCGTCAAAGCTGATATCCATAATTTCGCCAGAATTATTTATCTCGATAAA
>JAGQLL010000067.1 GCA_020429395.1 Candidatus Dojkabacteria bacterium
CTTAGCGAACAAGGAGTGAAAACGACGAAGTAAGCTTAGGAATGAGAGGTCACGTTTTACGGGACCATCCCATCTAGAAAATCAACTTCAAGATAGACTTTCTGAAGACACATTAAAGATTATCCTCGTACTTAACCTGATCCAAGTATTAAATAATTAAGGAGGAAGTAAACCTTGTTGTAGTTTTACGAAGACTAACAAACACATTCCCCTGGGTTTTTAAGACTATAATACCTCTAACTCTGCACTCTCAAAGAGATACATCCTGTCTAAGATTTACCGTCACAATCATTATTGTGCATTGTTATTCATGTTATAATCCAAGATAAATATATGGCATAATAAAATGAAGAATGATCGTTTTATCTTCACAATTGATAAGCCAACAAAAAATTATATTTCAGAAGTTGCGAAAAAAAGTGGAATTTCTACGTCAAAAGTAATAAAAGAAATAATTCAGGACCATGCTTCTGACAGGCAATTTGATGGAATCGTTCAAAATCCCCAAAGTGATAGTAATCTTACCAACCATAGGCGTTTAAATAGTTACTCCACACCTGACCTCACACAAATTTTGAGTAAACAAAATTTCCTAGAACTATTATCAAATGATGACGTAGATTTCTTAATTTACTCATTGGATGGTTATACCAATGCGATGAATTTCCTAGATGATCAAGTGATAATAACTTATGCGAAAGTATTAAAACATAGAGGTTATTTAGCAAAAGCAATTAGTATATTAAACTCTATTGAGGACAAGTATAATATTGAAAAGCAGTTGCTTTTACTCTCAATTTACATTTCAACAGGAGATATCCCCAAAGCAAATACTCATTTACTGCATTGTACTGAACTACTAAACTTGTTTAGTCATAATTTAAAGAAATATAGAAACGATTATCTTATTTTAAAGGCTGAATTGATATGGATAAACGAAGGTGTTCTAAAAGCACATGAATTTGTGAAAAAGTGCCTAGTCAATTCTCAACAGTTTGATGACAATGTTTTAGGAAAGCTCTATTGTTTAGAGGGTGAGTTTTTAAGAGACAAGGGTAACTATGGTGCTGCAAAAACCTCATATAACATAGCTTTACAGTTGTTAAAGAATTATCCGTATGAAGGAAATTACATTGCTCGAACAAACAAAGGACTTGGATCAATATACAAAAATCAAGGTAATTATGTAACAAGTTCAAAATACATTTTTAATGCACTTGATATTTCCAAAAAATTTGCAGATAAAATAACCGAATCTAGTGTATTGGCAAGTATAGGTAGTTTGTATCTTGCTCAAAATAAAGACGAACTAGGGATCAAGATGCTCCAAGAAAAAGCCGACATAGGAAGACGTGCTAATTCAATACGTGAAATTTTTTATGCAAACTATGAGTTAGGTATGGCTACGGTTGAAAAAGGAGACTATAAAACTGCTCGTGATTCATTGGAAGACATCATGGGTATAGGCTCTAAATTTAAACGACGCTATTATATCGACATGTGGAGGGGTCTATTAAGATCGTTTGAGGATTTTGAGGATGGAATAAAGATAATCCAAAAGAGTAAAAGTGAGGCAAGAGAGGCCGATGAAGAGAAGAAAATTTATCTTGCAGATTACTTAATTGCTGCTTCATGTCTAAATAAAACTGGACAGGAAAAAAAGGGTGAGAATATACTAAAAGTCTTAATGAACAATACTAGTACAAGCAAACAACTTAAACGTAATGCTCAGATTCTCCTAAAATATCCTAAAGTTATAAAATCAATTTAATCATGTCAGAAATAAAACAAAAAATTCTAGTCACTGCAATTATTATTCAGAATGGAAAAATTCTCATGCAGAGAAGAACTGATGATATAAAATCACATAAAGATAAATGGACTACTCCTAGCGGTATAGTCGAAATTAACGAGCACCCAGAAAATGCAATTATTCGTGAAGTTAAAGAGGAATTAAATCTTGATATAGTAGTAATCAATGTTATCCCTGCTATTAATTCATTTCCAAACCATAAAAATAAGTATCATTTAATATATCTTGCATATGTCTGCGAGATTATTGGTGGTGATCTCAGAAATCAGGATGAGGAAGGCGACATCTCCGATGTAAAATGGTTTGAAATAGATAAGCTAAGTAAGATCGATACTATACGCGGTACAATGCCCCCAATAGAAGCAATACTCAATAAATAATTAGCTATTCTCAATATAAGTAACCAATTTGAGTGAATGTGATATCACTTTTGCTTGATTGATCATAATTTTGGTAAAATTTGACAATTTAAAATTATATATTAGTATCACCTTACTGGTCATACAAACAACTATCTTATATATATATTATGATTTCATAATGAAGAATGTTCTAATAATCGGTTTTGGGCCACATGCAAAACGAATATATTTCCCAATACTGAATCAATGGGGGCAAGAATGGGGGGCCAAACTGGTTTATGGTGTTGACCTTAAAAGCCAACAACAAACTATAGAAACCTACTTACAAGCACAAAACAGTAAACTACCCTTTTTCTATATTGATGAAGATGAAAAATTATATGATGAACTCCATCCAAATGTTGAAAAAAGACTTGACAAGATAGTAGAAGAATACTCAATTGATGGTGTTGTAATTTCAACAGAGCCGCTTGTACATATGCCATATGCTGTCTGGGCATTAAAAAAGGATTTACACATTTTGATGGACAAGCCTATTTCAACCAAGTTCAATGTTTCTACAGATTTAAATAAAGCACAAGAGCTAAAGACTGATTATGATCAGCTTGCCAAATTATATTTTGATAAAAAAAAGAATAACAAAAGTCTATCTTTTACATTAATGGCTCAGAGAAGATATCACCCAGCATTCAATAAGATTAAAGAGTTAATAAACGAAGTTAAACTGAAAACTAATTGCCCAGTTACATCAGTACAATCATTCCATACAGATGGCCAATGGAGGTTTCCCACTGAAATAGTAGAACAGATTTATCATCCTTACTGTCAAGGTTACGGTAAATGTTCCCATTCTGGATATCATACCGTGGTTGATTGAAGCTGGAGAAACCGAAGAGAAACACTTTGACAATGTCGACATTTTTACTAATTTCTTAAGACCTCTTGATTTTTTGAAACAATTCAACCTTGACGATTATAGAAAATTGTTTAAAGATTTTGATAAATATAATAAATATACAGAAGCAGAATACGAATCTCTTATGGGGGATTACGGAGAAATAGATGCATTCTGTTCATTCTCATTCAAATCGCAAGACAAAATATTGACATTAGCTTCTGATAATCTTGTACATAATGGATTTGCACAACGTAATTGGATAACCGCGGAAGGCAGAGACCTATATAAGGGAAACGGTAGAGTAAGGCATGAATCCCACTACATCGAACAAGGCCCATTCCAAGCAATATCATTCATATCTTACCAAGGTAAAGAAGTGGATCCTGAAAACAAAATTGGAATTTATGATGTTAGTGGAGAATATCATTTGGATATACATGTTTTCCGAAATCAAAAAATGTTTCCTGAATGGAAAAATTACACAAAATATTCAATGCAAGATTTAGCCGAAAATCATTTAGATGGCTACTCCAGAGGACACCAAGAAGATGCTCGTAGGAAGTGTATTCAGGAATTTACCGAAGGAATGTATGGCAAGACTAGAGAAAGAAGTAATTACAGTTCTAGTCTCGAAGATCATAAAAAGGGTGTGTACATTACGTCAGGAATATATGAATCTGCTATACGACGAAGAGCAAATGATAATCCAGTTGTTAATATTAAATTCTAATATAAAGCGCTCTGATGGAAAAACTCAAATCTATAGTTGATAGAATAGACAAATTCTACAAAGTAAAAGAATTAGACATCGACCCTCAAATGGCTATTTTCTATGCCGGTACTTACGAGTCTATAAATTTTGACTGGGAAAGTTACTTTGAGAAAGATTTTGTAAAAAGATTAAACGGTTTAATGTTAAAAGGAAGTGAAACAGTGAATAATATTTTTTTATCAGCCTTCCCTACTCCCGATGTAATAAAAAAATTTTTAGACCAAGCCGAAGAAGGCGATGTTTTTTTTGCACACCACCCCATTTATATGTCCTGTGGAGATCCGCATGGAAGGGTAGGAGACGGATGGAAATGTATTTTACCTAAATATCTTGATCAATTTAAAAAGCGAAATTTATCATACTATAGCCTTCATAGTCCACTAGATTATCATAGAGAAATTGGCACAAGAGCTGCTATAATTAAGGCACTTAATGCAGAAATTCTTGAGGATTTTTATGATGATGGAAAAGGTCCACATGGAGCGATATGCGAAACAGATCCGATCTTACTCTCTGAACTGGAGAAGAGATTAATTCAAATTTTTGATATAAAATATTTGGACAAAAGCGGAAAAATAGTTAAAGATTATATAGTTACTAAACTAGCTATAGTGTCTGGATCAGCAGATAATACTGATCTAATGCAAGTAGCTCAAGATAAAGGTGTAGAAGTTTATATTGCAGGAGAAGTGAATAGTAGATTCGATACTGAATTTGGTAGAGAAAATCAAAAGAAAATCGATAACTTTATGAAGAAAGCTAAGATACCTTTCATAGGTGTTTCCCATAGTGCAAGTGAATATCTAACAATGAAACTTCAAATGCGTGAATGGTTTGAACAACAATTTGATATCAAAGTTCAACTAATTCCACAAGATAAATGGTGGTACTAATAATAAAATCATGAATTTCAAAATCTACATAATAAGACATGGGAGAACCAAGGAAAATTACCGAGGTATAATCACAGGACTCTTACCCGGGTCTTTGGATAAAGTAGGCAAAAAGCAAGCAGAGCTTTTAGGAAAGTTTTTAGCATCAAAAGACATTTCAATTATATTTTCTAGTGATCTACAAAGGACAATAGAAACTACTAATATTCTAAACTCATCTTTTGAAATACCTGCTGAAGTTATTTATTCTGAACTTCTAAGAGAGGTTGATTTTGGGGATTACACAGGTAAAAAAATCGCCGAAGTTGATTGGAATAATCTCCCAGAGAACTACGAGAATTTTTCACAAACAACAAAAAGGGCACAAGAATTTTTCACAATTTTAAAAAACAAAATCAAAGAAAGAAAATTTGAAGGAAATGTACTAATTGTCACTCACCGTATCTTCATTAATGCAATAACGAACACTATCGGGGGACTAGAGAATGAAGAGATGATTGAACAGGAGAACAATTCTGTTAACATTATAACTTTGGATGAAACCTTTAACACTATTAGTCACAAAAAGATTCACATATAACTATTAGATCAACTAACAAATGAGTGAAGCGAGAACTATACATTTAGAAGGTACTGACTGTTCAGGAAAATCTTCGATTGCTAAACTTTTCCCAGGATATACTGGAATGCAATGGGAAGTTAGAAGAGGTTCTATTCTAGCTTCTGGCGAGAATGCAACTTTAATAATTGCCAAAAGTCTTGCAGAGAATAAGGCAATCCCTGCAGAAATAATTGGGGATTTATTTGTCGCTGCTGTTCAGGAAGATATTGCGAGATACACATCTCCCGTCAATAATGTATTGCAAGATAGTCTTACAATACTAAGATCCGCTGCGTTCCATTCTGTGTCTGGCGTTCCTAGAATTGGAGAATTAATGATTGACTTGCTCCCAAGTTTTCC
>JAGQLL010000068.1:0-5246 GCA_020429395.1 Candidatus Dojkabacteria bacterium
ATGGCATTGACGGCATATGAAAGCGCACAGACAGTCCATAATTTAAGCGAAATTATATATATACTACTGAATTATCGTTGGTATGAAATCGCACAAACTCCCGTAAGTAAGGTATTAACTGACAATCAATTTTATGAAACTGCTTATGTTTATCAGGGCTTAATTGACCTGCATACCTCACAATATGACAAGGCGATTGAAAACTTTGAAAAGGTACGTGAACTGAATCCTAATAATGTGGATGCTAACATTTTTCAAGCACAAGTTTATAGTTTAAAAAACGATGAGAGTAACGCATTATTAATAATTGACGAAATTCTTGCTACTGAAAATCTGCAACTTACAACCAATCAATATTCAACAATTCAACAAATCTATTATGATTTAGGAAAATTAGAAGAAATTGAAAAATTATATTTGAAATACTCTGAAATAATTGAAATACCTCCAGGTGAAAAAATTAATTATATTGAGACAATGATCAAGTTGGAAAAATTTAATCAAGCTGATTTGATAATACAGGGACTAATAGATACTGAAGGGTTATCCTCCGCTGAAAAAGCCAAATTAAAATCTTTCGATGCAATTACAAGCTACAAATTAGACCGGAAACAAGAAGGTATGGACAAAATCACAGAAGCGGAGAATATTGACAACACTATCGCAATAATTCATTATAATAAAGGATTGATAATGAAAGATATGGGAAGAACTGCCGAAGCACAAACAGCTTTTGAAAGAGCCGTAGAGTTGGATTTACAAGGGAATGTTACAAAATTAATACAGAACTAGTAAAAATGTTAATGAGAAAAATTACAAAATTTATCTTTCTATCTATATTTATTGTAGGTGCGTTTTTCATTCTTTTGCCTACTTTAAATCAATCTTACGCTCAGGATTCCACAAAATACTCTATTAAAATAAATAAAACATTTTCCCAGAGCCAACCAGAAGGTAAAGTAATAGTGAACAATGACTATGATTTTCGAGTAAAAGTATTTGACACATACTTTCAAAGAGGTAAGTCGCCACTCGAAGGTTACGGAAAAGACTTTTTGAAAGCATGTGAAAAGTATGGAGCACCTGAGGATTGCACCCTCCTACCAGCTATCGGTTACATCGAAACTCGAAACTGTACCTTGGCTGCATCAGATAGACAAAAAAATTGTTGGGGTTGGGGAGGTGCAGGCGAAAATAGGGTCGTATTTCCTGATTATTCAACTGCAATTGATCAAGTAACTCAAAAATTGATGACTATCCCATTTTACAAAACTGAATTTTTTAACGATCCTGTCTATGCACAGTATTATTACTGCGGACAACACTGTGATAAATGGGGCACATATGTCCAACAGGCAAGACAAGACATCAACAACCTCTCGGTTGAATTAGGATATAGAAAGCTTTTTTAGGTATAATATTTATACCTTAATTTCAACCGTTGGAGAAAATATCTATGAAAGTATTATTAATACCAGGTAGTTTGCGCAAGAAATCTTTTAATAAATCCCTAGCAAGTCATATAAAATCATCACAATCCCAAAAAGCAGAATTTGAGATATTTGAGATAAATGATATTCCCATGTTTAACGAAGATTTAGAGGATAATTTACCAGAATCAGTTAGTAATCTGATTGAAACTATCAAAAGTTCTGACGGAATAATAATTATCACCCCTGAGTACAACAACTCACTACCTGCGCCAATAAGAAATTTAATTCATTGGTTAAGTAGAAAGTATTCAAAACCATATATTTTGAATAAACCACTTGGAATAACTGGAGTAACTGATGGTGGTTTTGGAACAGTCAGAGCACAACACGAATTGTTACAACTTGCCGTCGTAGTTGGTATGAAAGTAGACGCTAATCATCGTTTGCCTGTTTCAAAAGCTTATGACGTGTTCAATGATGAGGGTAAAATAATTGATGATGGACTGAAAACGAAAGTTGATTCATTTGTAGATAATTATCTTGAATGGATTAATAACTAATATTTTAATTATTAAATTATTAACATGACAAAGTTTGAATTACCAAAATTAAATTATGATTATGGTGCATTAGAGCCTTATTTTGATGCTAAGACTATGGAGATTCATCACACAAAACATCATCAGACATATGTTGATAAATTAAATGCAGCAATGGAAGGAGAGAGTTGGTTTGAAGGTAAAAGTCTTGATGAGATAGTTGCTAACTGGGAGGAAGCTCCAGAGGGCAAAAAAGATGCTGTTAGAAATCACGGAGGTGGTCATCATAATCACTCATTGTTCTGGAAAATTCTTACACCGGGAGGAAATGATAACATCTCACAAGAATTAAAATCCAAGATCGAAGAAGATTTCGGATCCTTGGAGGAGTGCATCAAAGCAGTAACAGAAGCAGCCAGTACTCATTTCGGTTCAGGATGGGGTTGGTTAGTATTAAACAAAGATTCAAAGCTAGAAGCAGTGTCTACTCCAAATCAAAACTCTCCTTTAATGTACGGGTACAAACCATTATTGGGAGTAGATGTATGGGAACATGCTTACTATCTCAAATATCAAAATAAACGTCCTGATTACCTTGAAGCTTTCTGGAATGTTTTAAATTGGGAGCAAGTATCTAATAATTTTGCATAATATTTATGAAAATTTACGATGCATATAAATATTGTCTATTGTGTGGAGGAGAAGTAGTAGGAGAATCAAATGTAAGGAAATGTAATAGTTGTGGGAAAACTAGATTTATTAATCCATCGCCTGCTACTGGTGCCATTATTATAAAAGATAATAAATTCCTTTTAACAAAACGAGCACATGAACCAGCAAAAGGCACCTGGGATATTCCTGGAGGATTTGTAGAGCCAGGAGAGACATTTGAGCAATCAATTACGAGAGAAATATTCGAAGAAATGGGAGTTAAAGCGACGAAAATTAAGTACTTCAATAGTAAATTTGACCACTACGAGTATGAAGGTGTTATGGATGATATTATTGTGATCAATTTCCTAGTTGAGGTTGATTCGTTCGATTTCAAACCGGATGATGACATAACCGAGACAAAATTCTTTGGAATGGAGGAAGTGCCTTACGAAGAAATTAAATTCCCTAGTGTGAGTAATACCATTAGAGAATATTTCAATCAACATCAAAGCTGATTTCTAATCTCTTCTTTGTAAAGTTCAACCGCATCTTGATTGAATGGGTTCACATTCATAAGCTTACCTAGAAATATTGTTGTCAACATACCAATCTGTAATAGTTGGCCAATGTGGAATGCATCAAGTTTCGGCAAGGTAATTTCATTAAATGAAAGCTCCTGCTTTGTATAGGCTTTTTTAACTGCATTAAATACAATTGCCATCAATTCTGAATGTGTTTTATTACTGATTTTACTCATTTCGGTGTTTTCTAGGTAATTTTGGGGATCACAGACTTCATTATTTTCAAAATTATCTAATGAAATAAATGTAGTAAACACGTTTTTTGGACCATCTAGATATAATTGAGTCATGGAGTGAAGGTCAACGGTGCCAACCGAGTATATTGGAGTGATTCCTTTACCCTCTTTGCCTAAGCTTTCTGCAAGTAGTTGCCTGTACCATCTTCCAAAAGTTGATAAGTTACTAGAGAAGATGAAACTATTGTAAATATTTTCACCTTTTTCAGCTTGTGTGAACAAATTCATTGCAAGATTTAATGCAGGATTGCCAGTGAAATCTTTTAATAATAATTTCTCATTTATTTCTTTCGCACCATTCAAGAGTAAAGCCGTATCTACACCACAAGCTGTGAGGGCAAAAAGACTTCCCAATCCAAAGACAGAATACCTATCAACTAATAATTCATGAGTATAAATAATTTTTAATGAAAGTCTTTTAGCAATTTTATCTAAATTAGATCCTTCAACAGTTGTAACAATTGATCGTTCTTTCCATTCTGTTTCAATTTCTTGAAAAGTATTTAAGACATAAGTGAAGTTGGACATAGTCTCTGTTGTTGCTCCTGATTTAGAAGCTGTTATCATTAAAGCTTTTTGTCCTGAATCGTACTTTTTCCTAACAAACCCCAATAATCTACTGTTTTGATCAGGGTCAATATTCTCAAAGAAAATAACCTCTTTCTCAGGCATCAATGCATCATAAATTGTTTGAACACCAAGATTTGCACCACCGATTCCTACAAAAATTATAAAATCATATCCAATATCAGAAAATTGTTTCAAATAGTTATCTAACTTTGGTAAATCGCTTTTATGGTCTGGTAAGAAAATTAAATCTTCTTCTTGATCGAAAGTTGGACGTCTTTTGCAAGATTCTAAATAATCAATATATTCGAAAAGTGTATCTTCATTTCCATATATAGATGATTTTTGTTGGGGGGTGTACTTTATCATTGCAATAAGATATCAAATAAAGAGATAGTATTAGCCAAGTTTCGCATATAGTTTTGAAATTATCAATTTGATAAAGTTGATCTATCTACCTAGTAGGGCATTCCAGTCCTGTGCGAATTTCGCAATTCCTTTAGTAGTTAACTCATGATTAATATCGTAATCTTCCGTATCTTGGTTGAGTGTGATTTCTTCGTAATGAATTTGTTGTAGGTGTTTTGTTTCTAGATATTCTCCCATATCTATAAATTGTTCTATGTCCAAATCAACTCCTGGAATTGGTCTATCTATACTTGCCCATTCTTCATATACTTTCAACGGAGCGGTGATAATATCAACTTCAAGATACAAGCAGTATAAAAATTGTTTCAGATTTCGCACACTCGCTGCTAATAATTCCACATGATGATCTCCACTTTCGTACATTTTCTTAATATTTGCTATCAAGTCTATACCTTGTAGTCCAATGTCATCGAGCCTTCCGATAAAAGGGGACACATAAACAGATGAACTTGAAGCATTTTTAGTAGCGCTATATACGGCAGCTGCTTGTTGCTGGCTAAAGCATAATGTCATATTTAAATTAACTCCACTATTTGTCAATTCTGTTGCTGCAATAAGGCCTTCGTGATTAGTTGGCAATTTAATATGTGCATTGTCGATCCACGTATTAAATTCCAATGCTTGTTTAATCATTTCTTCACTTTTTGTATCATGATCCGCATAAACTTCAATAGAAATTGATCCATTGGGTATGATTTCCTTTATTTCATTGATAATCTTCTTGTATTCTCCTAAAAGTTCACTTTCTGAAAGATGATTTCCGTTTTTAATTTTTTCGCTTAATTCAGGATTTTGTGCAACCAATGA
>JAGQLL010000068.1:5317-5440 GCA_020429395.1 Candidatus Dojkabacteria bacterium
TTGGGATTTCCACTGTCCAAAAATAGTTTGGTTTTTGTTCTTTTGTCCATAATTATTATATTGTATATTTAAATTATACAGAAATTAGCTATAGATTTTCCTATATTTATCATTTAAGTAGTT
>JAGQLL010000069.1 GCA_020429395.1 Candidatus Dojkabacteria bacterium
GACTAACAGAGAAACGAAATTCAAACATCAGATACGTACTTAAGTATTATCCTGTTAGATTCTTAAGATCATGGGTAATATTGACATCCGTTTTTTCGATTATCTTTATGTTTTTGTACACACTTGCACAAGGATTAATCTACATACCACAATCAATAATCTTTGCATTAGCTATAATTCGATTTCTTTATCTACTTGAAACAACTAAAAAAGGTGAATCAACTGAAATTTTGTATGATAAAATTATTCTTCTCTTATTGGTAATATTCTCGATTTATTCATTCTACATAATCTACTTCTAACCTTATGAAACCTGATTACGAGATACTTCTCTATTATAAATATGTGGATATTGAAGATCCTGAAAGGCTAAGATCACGACAAGTTGAATTGTGTAATCAACTGGATTTAAAAGGTCGGATAATTGTTTCTCAAGAGGGTATAAACGGAACGGTAGAAGGGAAAAAAGAGAATACTCAAATGTATATTGATTATATGCTTGCAGACAAGGGTTTTAAAGACACACACTTTAAAAGAAGCGTTGGAAACGGAAAAGCCTTTCCTAAATTAAAAATAAAAATAAGGCCAGAGCTCGTAAGTCTACACTTAGGTAAAGATGATATAAAACCACAAGAAATCACAGGGACATACTTGGAGCCAGATGAATTACACAAATGGTTTGAAGAAAAAAAAGAATTCTACATAATTGATATGCGAAATGATTACGAACACGTCGTGGGTCAATTTGAGAATTCTGTTTTACCGAGTTTACACAACTTCCGAGATTTACCATCAGCATTACCTGAACTAGAACACTTAAAAAATAAAACAATTCTTACAGTTTGCACTGGAGGAGTGAGATGTGAGAAAGCTTCTGGATATTTACTAAGCAAAGGCTTTAAAGATGTATATCAATTAAATGGAGGAATTGTATCTTATATGGAGAAATACCCTAATCAAAACTTTTTAGGTAAATTATATGTTTTTGATAGCAGAGTTGTTATGGGTTTCAATACTGATTCTGAGACACATCAGGTCATTTCTAAATGCGATAAATGTGGAGGTCCCTCTGATAATTATGTCGACTGCAAGTATATCCATTGCAAAGGACATCGCCAGTTTATTTGCTGTAATAAATGCCTAGAAAACGATGATAACGAATACTGCTGCGATGATTGTTTGGATAAAGATGTTGATCTAAAGGAAAATTCTTAATTACTTTCTGTCGTTTTGTAGTGCTTAAAAATAATGTTATGATGTTTTTTATATATTTTTTCAAATTAATTAAAATGGCCACAAAAGATGAATCCAAAAGCATAACAATTGATCTAGATGTAGTGTTAATTCCACTATCAATACTTCTTTCAGCAGTAATGGTTTCAGCATCTATCCTATACACATTTAATGATGGATCTGTAAAAAAAACTACCACCAATACAGTTGCTACTGGAGATTCTTCTATAGAATCTTTAGTAAAAGAAATCGAGGTTGATACTGAAAAATTTGCTGAGT
>JAGQLL010000070.1 GCA_020429395.1 Candidatus Dojkabacteria bacterium
TAATTAGTCTATCGATACGAGCTACTAGCTCTATTTGTGAGAATGGTTTTGACAAGTAGTCATCAACACCAATATGGAAACTATGTGAAAGCTGATGAGGGGATGTCCTTCCAGTCAACATTAAAATCGGAATTTCAACATCAAGACTTCTAAGACTAGTGACAATTTCATCGCCGTTCATTTCTGGTAGCTCGTGATCTACTACTAAACAATCATAAGTCCCTGACATTGCATACTTATAGCCCTTTCTTCCGTTGTCTACTAAAGTAGAGTTAAATCCTTGTTGTTTAAGTGAGTCTCGTAAAGAGATAGCAAGCTGAAGATCATCTTCAATTATTAGTAAATTTTTCATGTTTATATGTTAGAATCTAACTTCGCTTAAATATTGAAATCACATATGAAGTTGCGCAAACGCTTACAACTTATGTTTTTATCATTGTCGATTGTTAGTTTCATCATACTGACAGTGTTCTTTTTCGTCTTGGGCAATGAAGGTAGTGATATCACCGCCCAAGATTCTGATTTAGCTGATTCGATTCTATTTACTGATCAAAAAATCAACTTATATTACGATATTAATAACAATCAACAGAAGGATAACGAAGAAACAACTTGTGAACAATGCGCTTCAAAGCAAATTCTTGTTGAAATTGTTACAGATGTGGGAAAGGAACTTGTAGTAAGAGAAATCGAATCGGATGGAACACTAGACCTTAAATCGACTCGAGCATCAGCACTATGGGGATATTTGCCAAACGAAAAATTAGTAATTCCCACATTCACATTTACTAACCTGATGGACGATAAGCTATTCGATATTCCGGTCATAGCCATAAACTATGAACTAGTTGGGGAGAATTCTAACATTGGAAATGTAGACTATCGAAATCTAAATAACAATAATTATGAAATCAATTTTGAATTTAAAAATATTATCCCCGTATTAGATAATTTTCTAAATTCAGACCTTCCTGTATGGTATGTCTATTATCCTAATGTCAATGTTAGCGATAATTATTACGTCTCCTCTGGTTTAATAGAAACATATAACGAGAAAACTAATAATTCGTCCACTTACTGGCATTTTGTACAGGAATATTCTTCAATTGACAATATCAATCAATACAAACTTCTAATACCCAAGGTTTAAGGAGCAATCAAAGTCCATAAACTAGCTACATAAATCACTGCAACAAACATTGTAATAAGTTTCTTATTTTTAAATCTCTCTGGCAAATTTAGCAATAGATAATTGTAGACGAGTAAAGCCACTGTGATTTGTGCAACAAAGAGTACAGTTAGGAGATTAAAATTAAAGAAGCTGTATTCGATATTGATTTCAAAAGGTAATTTCTCATCTGCCAGAATAATCAACATCGCAACAATCCTCATGAACAAGTAAGCCCCAACAGCAATGGTGATTTGATTCAAAAGAAATTTTATATCGTTTTGTTCGATTTTTAACAACCTGAATAACAAGACAAGAAGAAGATTTATTCCAAGGACGAACATCAAATAGGCTCCCCACATGGCATAATTCAAAAATACCACTTGTTCTACAATTTCATTAAATGCAAGATTGTTTGCTCGAATATAGGAAGTCAGGAAGTAAGTTGAGAAAGTGATAAGACTAGAAATTAAAGTAAATATAACCAACTTTACTAAGGTAGGAGGCAGATATCTCCTTGAGAAATTTTCATAGTCATATATATATTTCAAAGAATCCATGAAGGAAAAGCTTTTATCTGCAGTTTTTACTTTTGGAAATTTAATACCTGGTTTTTTAATCACAATTTTCATATGTTTAGAGTAATAATTGAAGAGTAGGTAAATTAAAGATAGAATGAATAAGGTATCCCTGTCAATAAATAATAAACATGCCCATGAAAAAAAAGAAGTCTATTAAATCAGTTTTCAAAAAGTATAATACTCTAATACTATTTCCCCTCGGAACAGTTATATTACTTACTCTATGTGTCATAATTTTCGGTCTTGGCCTGGATAGCAAGCTTTTCGATAGTTCTCTAGAAGGGTATATTTTTGATGTAAACAAAAATCCGATAACAGGAGCAAATGTATGTATCCAAAGTAAGTGTGCAGTGACTGAAGAGAATGGTTTCTATGAGTTAAGAAATCTAAAATTAGGTAATACTGAGCTAACCGTCTCTTCTGACAGACATCTAAACCTGGTTGAACCTATTAAAATCGAAAGCGGTGTAAACAAATTAAGTGTGGAGTTAACGGAAGCTACATTGGCAAACGTTCTAGTAACCTTTAAAGATATCGGTGGACTTCAAGTAAATGGTTTTCAAGTAAAATTAGATAATATTGAGCTAAAAGAAAATATTAATCCCTTAGATGAAAACACAGTTGAATTAAACTTAGTGGATAAGAAAACAGGAATTTACAAACTAATAATAAGCTCTGACTATTATGTGAATCAAGAAATCGATTTAGTAGTAGAGCCTGAAGTTGAAAATCAATATGAAATATACTTAGAACCTGCCTCAAACTTTAAGATTTATGTACAAAATTGGTTAGATTCATCACCCATTCCTAACACTAACATCACTGTACGAAAGGACCATGAACTTTCCACTGATGAAAATGGAACCATAGCAATAGATGATTTTTCAATTTATGAAAAGGAAATCCTATTTAATAAAGATGGTTTTCTCAAACAGGTTCACGTATTAAAAGATCTAAACCCCGGAATAAATCCTGATTTAACAATTAAACTAGTACCAGATGGCAAAATTTCATTTGCAAAGGAGACACCTCTAGGTAAACAAATTTTCCTAAGCAATTTCGATGGGACAGAATCTCGTCAACTAACTCTGGATGGAGAAAACATCAATCCTTGGATCGATGAAAAAAACGAGAAGGTATATTTCACTAAAATCCAAGTTGAAAAGGCAGGCGTAGTACACTGGGTTGATTTTCTAGGGGATGAAACCAAAATAATATCAACAAAATTTGAGGAACCTGCAAGAAAAGTTGATCTGATCAACTACAGGAAAGATTTAAGAATTTTCCTCAGAGATATTGAGGGAGTATCAAATCTCGTAAAAACAAATTTAGACGATAGTCGAGAAAGTATTTTGTATGATCTTACAGATCGTGAATTGAACGAAACTATATTATCTCAAGATGGTAATCAATTGATTTTTAGTTTTGTTGGTAAAAACGATTCACTAAAAGAAACAGAAGGAATCTATTCAAACAATATCCGTTTTAACAGAACTACTAATCTTTTGAAATTTAATACAGGGGAGGAGAAACGAATTTCTCAACCGAAAGCGGTGAATGATGATGGCAATATTCTAGCTTTGACGCTTGATGGAGAATTATTTATTCATAATTACTCCGGTGAACAAATCGAAAGAATTACCAATGACAGTATTGAGAAAAGTAGTTTTTATTTTCAGCCCGAGACTAATAACATCACATATATCAGAACAATTGAAGAACGAAAAGAGCTTGTCTTGGTAGACCCCCTATCAAAGGAAATGAAAATTCTTACCCAAACTGATACAGAAGCATTTGACTACCGCTGGTTAAATAAAGAAATATTTAACTATGTAATTGATGGAGAGTTATGGATTTCTTCTATTAATAATCTCGAATCCGCAAAATCGGTTGGCACATCAGTCACGCTTTAGATAATTCCTGAACCCAATTATAAAGCTTTTCAATTCCATCCTTAACACTTA
>JAGQLL010000071.1 GCA_020429395.1 Candidatus Dojkabacteria bacterium
AATCATTTCATTCCGAGAACTTATCTGCTCAAGACTTTGGAGGTAATTGGAAAATTCTAGAAATTTCATTTTATTGGGATAATATATATTTCGCGCCTCTTGTTCTACCTCTTTTCTTGACAATCCCCTTATCTGCCAAATCATTCAGGTCTCGGAGTATTGTATCATCACTAATTTTTGGGAATATTTCTGAAAAATCGGGATTTTTAATTTCACCGTAAGTCTCTAAGAAATCAATGATTTTAATTTGTCTTTCGTTTAATGCAACTTGACCAACCTTTAATTTTAATCGTCTATCCATACTCAAGGACAGGACCTTGTTTTTAATTCTAGTCAATTCCTCACCTACCCCTTTTGTAAAATATTCCAGCCAATGTGTTAAATCCCCACTATGTGCACTATCGATTGCATCATAATATAAAGATAAATCCTGATCATAATATTCTTCCAAACTAAAGAATTTTTTAAAATCATATCCATCGCGATACATAGACCAGGTGGCTAAGATTCTCGCACTTCGGCCATTTAGATCAACAAAAGGATGAATCCTTACGAATTCAAAATGCAAAATTCCCGCTCTTAATATTGGATGACAATTCTTAACATTTATATCCCATTCTATCAGATCGTTTATTTCATCTTGGATGTCGTGTACACTAACTGCGTCAAACACTACCTCACCCGTCAATGAGTTCACCACCACTGCATTTTGCTCACGGAATTTACCAAGCATGTCTGAAGCGAGAATCTTTTCACCTAAAATAGTATGGACCTTAAGTAGAAATTCTTCAGATAAATATTTTGATTTATTATCTGAAATATATTTAATAACTTTACGATAATTGATAATTTCCATTATATCTCGAGTCCGAAAACTCTCTATCTTGTCACCAGAAACTATCTTCTGTGCCTCGTCAATATCAAGTGAATTCCCTTCAATTGCAGTCGAATGGTGAACAGTACGTACAATAGCTTGGTTTCGAAAGCTTCTTTCCCATGAAGGTACCAATGGTGCATTATCGATAATTTCCTTTGATGCGTGGATTTCTGCAACATAATTTAGCAGATCATTTGTGATAGTAAATTCAGGTTTATATGACATTTATGTTTTTTGATAGAAAGCTGATTTTGTACTTCCGAACTTTTTTATTAAACCCATTTTCTGCAACTTATCCAGATCTCTTCGAAGCGTCCTCACATTGAAATTTCCAATCCTACTCTCCAGATATTTCATGGGATGTTTTTTCGATTCAACCATTACTGACAAGATATTTTTCTGTCGTTCATTTAACTTAAAGTCAGAAATTTTGGCCGTGTTTGGTTTTTTTGTAGATATTGGCTTTTTCTTCCCAGTTTGACTATCTTTCCTCAATATAACAAGAATGAGGAAAACAAATGGCAGTAATAATAAAATCTTTTTCATATTAATCAATTAATAATTTATCACTATCTGCTAAGTTTTTGCCGGTTTCGACATCTACATCCATGTTTACCTTTAATTTGAATACCCCAAGCATCATTTCTGAAATGTCTTTCGCAAATCCTAATAGTCTATTATCATCTTTTTCGTCCAAAACTTCAAAAACCAATTCGTCATGAATTTGAAGTACCATCTCGGCAAATCCTTTATATTTTTCTTCTATGATTTTATCCGCCTTTATCATTGCAACTTTAATCATATCCGCTGCACTCCCCTGTAATGGGAAGTTTAATACTTCACGTTCCGTAGCCCTCCTTATCTGAAAATTGGGAGAATCTAGCCCTAAAGTATCCTTCCTTCTTCCCAATAGTGTCGTGACATAGCCGTTCATTTTTGCCG
>JAGQLL010000072.1:0-2583 GCA_020429395.1 Candidatus Dojkabacteria bacterium
AGTATGCAAGTTTATTTGTTTTGAAACCGATAAAATTTGTGACTAATACAGATATAAGTGCTAATGCAATACCTGCAGAAAGATCTGCTGTTGGAGCTCTAAACATATGTTTGAAACTTCCGGTTGTAATACCTGAAGTAGTCAGATAGCATTTGCCTTTTAATAGACATCCAAATGTTGGTTCAATTTCTTCCTCGACTGTAGATGTTTCTGATAATACTGCACCTCCTTCAGCATCTTCAATAATTTCAGGATTTGAAGTTGCGGTGTATTCAACACTTGTCTCTTCAGTATGCTCTTCTTCACCTACTAAACCAATCGAAGAAATCCCAGGTAATAGTGGGAACCAGTTTGAAACTAAGATGAAGACAAAAAAAGTTAATAAAAAGGAAAAATATTTCAGTGCGTTTTTCTCTCCCATGATACTCTCAACTAAACCGAATAATCCGCCAACAAACATCTCTAGGAACAATTCTATCTTTGAAGGCTTGAGAGCGTTAAAGTTCTTACTAAATATGACAATCAAGAAGATTGTAGGAATCAACACAAACAATGCTGTGTAGAGTGAGTTCGTGATTCCTTGGGAAAAAATATTGAATAAAACCTCTGGTTGAAAACTGATATGTACTTCCACGGTTAAAAAAAGCTTAAAAAGCATATTAGCACAAAGGGGATTGAATGAGCAATGGGATTGAAGGGGAATTTTTGAATTCAGTATTTAGATTTCAGAAGATTTTTTCCCCTAAACATGCTGTCAAATTTTTTACGGGAAGGAGAATTCTTGATTTCGAATCAAAATTTAATTTTCAAATAAGAAAATCGAATCATTTATCTATTAACAATTACTTCAAACTTCCTCGGGGATCCATACCACCTCAATCAGATCTGAATCTCTCACTAAATAATCAATAGGAGGCTTATTAAAACCAAAAATTCCAATCAAACATTTTCCAAAAAGTGAAGTCTGAAGGAAAAAAACTTGTTCTTCTGTTTCTACTTCATCACTAATTGGTATTCCATTCCTTGAAAGCTCATAACCTAATAATGGATAAAGCGTCTTAACCAATGCTCCCTCTGGCACATCACTAATCGGTGTAAAATGCCTCTCTAAATAATTATCCATTTGTAAAGTACTAAATTAAAGTTGAATTATTAATTTTTGTTTTTACTGAATTCAATATAAACCGCTGTAATATAGATAGTGATTATCTACCAAGCATCTTGTCAACAAAAGTATTTATAGCTCTACGGATATTTTTACTATGCCCATCTGGGCCTTTTATTTCCCAACAAGTAGCCCAAATCTGCGTACCCTCGGGAATTGTTAGTATTTGCACTGTTGTGTTACTCGGCAAAACATAAGTATAACTCCCCATAGATCGTTCTTCTTTAATCGGAGAAACAGTAAATCCTAATGTTGATAATCCTGTTCTATATTTAATATCAGCTGAAAGTGGATCGGTATAAACACCCAAATTATCACCTATTACTTGTTTTCCATATATAAGTTTTGGAAATTTTATAATGCTTCCGATTGGTGTCTTACCTAGATGGGATAAGTATTGGGGAGAGTTATCGGCGGGAGGTTCGTACTTAATATTGTAAACATTATCTGCATCATTAGGTCCTAGTGTTACACAATGTCTATTACACTCTCCGCATCTACAAGAGCCCTCTGTCGGCTCAACTGCTCTTACGAAAGTACCAGCTTTGGCGGTGAACGGAATTGATAAGTAGTTATCTGGACTAATTACACCCAATTCTATACCAGAAGCAGTATTTCGTGAACAATTGAGACCTGTGCAATGTGTTAAAAGAATTCGAGCATCAGAATCATCAGGCACCAAATAAACCGAGCCAGGAGAGAGCATATCAAGATCTCTTGGGAGTGGGGAGTATTCGAGAGGATTTTCTAACATTTGCGTAATCTACAACGCAGATTATACATTTATTTGACTCAATTCAGCAAAAAATGTTATTTAAAAATTTTTAAAGGGTGATATCTAATTCATCAATCCTTAATTACGAGATTCTAATCATTTTTTGCCGTTACTATATGCATGTGCTATTTCACTCTGAATTACTCTACCTATTTACAAGTGTCAATTTTGACCAGTTTGATCTGCGATAATTGTATGACGGACTATTCCATCTGCACTTAAAACATCTGTAGTAGTTCCTGGTTCAACTCCATCTTTCCCTACAATGTGCACTGCATGTCGACCAACTACTTGTGTTCCATTCAATAATGCTGCTGCGAGTTGAAGGAACCTGTTACCTGGTCTATTAACAGACGACTCAGAACCTTGTACTGATAAATCCTCACCTGTCATATAATGACAATAAAAATTAAAAATACACCTATAACACACGTTTAACGAAGCTATCCATTATATGTTACATTTTTGAGATGTATGTTTTAGAAAATAAGTTTTAGTGATTGAGGTACAGTAGTTCTTTATTCACTTGGGATAACCCAATGTGGACTTATATTAACCTGTGCCGTTGTTGATAACGAAAAGGAATCAGTATATATCAGGCATTATGTGTTTCTTCTTTGATGCGTATACTGTATATAAGCAG
>JAGQLL010000072.1:2794-3844 GCA_020429395.1 Candidatus Dojkabacteria bacterium
GCACTTTGGTACCATGAAATCATAGCAATCAACCTAAGCCCTTCTTGATTATCAGTAAAATCACTAAGAAAATTTTCCCTACCCCAAATGATATGCACGAAAGACATAAGTATTAAAATTGCACTTGAAATAAGTAGTGGCTTTTTCATAGTTATATTGATAATGAGTAACTAAGTATATGGGGAAATGATATTTGTATCAAGTTATTACCATTACGGTCATGAATCGAGAATCTCCATTTCGATTATACTAGCAATCTACAAGTCAGATTAATTCAATCAAGTCCTGCTACATACTGTGATCCCCATGTGTGACCATGTTCTTCAAATCTCTGCTCATAAGGATGATTTGATGAAATAATATCCGCAAGTGGGATATGCCTTAAGCCATGAATTAAACCTAATGCAAAACTCTCTTCTAGCTGTCTACGATTTACATCTTCAAATCCAAACCTTTGACTTCCTATATCTATAAAGGAGGGTTCATTGAGATAGAAGCTCTCGAATGCAGCTCGGGCTTTTTCTCCCATAACGACATTATCAATTTCCATATCATCTAAGTGTCGACTTGGCTCTATATCTATCATAATTACTGAATAAGAAAATATATCGGGATTATACAGCTATATAGGCTAATTGTAAATTAGCAACTTCTTTAATAAGAATTTCATTTATATCTTCTGTTCCTTACTTGTTCAGTGATTTCACCCCAAATTAAGTTTAATACTAAAAAACCTCAGATTCTAGAACGCTTTTTGGTATAATCTATGTCGTGATTTGTAGTTGGGTCCCGTGCAAATTCGCTCACTTTGTTCGCTCTTTTACGGGACACTCCCCCGGATTAAATCCGGGGTTGTTACACTTCATTTTGTTTCTTCGTTCCTTGTTCAGTGATTTAATCCTGGACAATTTTCTTCTATAATCCCTCAGATTCTAGTTTACAATTTGATATAATCTTTTACGTGACAAACATGGTGGCAATAGCTCAGTTGGTTAGAGCGCCTCTCTGTGGAAGAGGAGGTCGTGGGTTCGAGTCCCATTTGCCACCCCA
>JAGQLL010000073.1 GCA_020429395.1 Candidatus Dojkabacteria bacterium
ATGGTCAAGGTTGGATTTCTACGCAATACGCAAAAAAAGTTTAAAACCATAAATTCCCCAGATAGTTTTGCTAGTATACATATTAAGTGGCTGAGATTGACAGCTAGAGCAGATATCTGTTAGATTGAGTAAAATATTACTTCAATCACAATTGCCCTGATTGAAATTTTTCAGCCCGAAGCTTTAATTTTTAGAGACATCATATGGCTAAACAATCTACAGAAAAAACAACAGAAACTCCCAAAGAACCCAACACAGGTAAGTCCCAAGCATTAAATGCAGCAATTCAACAAATTGAAAAGCAATTTGGAAAAGGTTCGATTATGAAATTTAGCGATCGGGCAAGATCTGATGTAGATGTTATCTCCACTGGTGCATTATCACTTGATATCGCACTTGGAATTGGTGGTGTCCCAAAGGGTAGAATTGTAGAAATTTATGGACCAGAGTCATCTGGAAAAACCACTTTGGCAATGCACATCATCTCCGAAGCACAAGCAAAAGGCGAGACAGCAGCTTTTATAGATGCAGAACATGCATTTGATGCTGAATATGCCAGAAATATCGGAATCAACTTAGACGATCTACTTATCTCTCAACCTGATTATGGAGAACAAGCATTAGAAATCTTGGAAACGCTTATCAGATCAGGAACTGTGGGAGTTATTGTCGTCGACTCTGTTGCAGCACTTACACCTCGAGCAGAAATTGAAGGAGAGATGGGAGATTCACATATGGGTCTTCAAGCTAGATTGATGAGTCAAGCCTTGAGAAAAATCACTGCTATTTGTTCAAAAACTGGAACTACTGTAGTTTTCATCAATCAATTAAGGATGAAAATTGGAATTATGTTTGGAAATCCAGAGACCACTACAGGTGGAAATGCACTTAAATTCTATGCATCCGTTAGATTGGATATTCGAAAAAAAGAAAAAATAGGGAAATTAGATGATGTTCGTGGCCATGTAGTACGAGTTAAAGTTGTAAAGAATAAAATGGCACCTCCATTCAAAGAGGCTGAGTTCGATATCATCTATCCTAATGGAATCGATAAAATTAGCTCCCTAGTTGATGCTGCTATTCAATTTGGCGTTATTGAGAAATCGGGAGCATGGTTTAGAAAGGGTGATAATCAACTTGGTCAAGGTAAAGACGCTGTCAAAGAGTTACTTAAAGATGATTCAAAACTGCGAAAAGAGGTTTATCAAGAAGTAAAAACAAAAAGTAAAATTTAATCATTATTAATTATGGGAAGAGCATCTTCAACTTTAGAGGCACTTTTGGTATCAAAGGTAAGAATCAAGGTTCTTAAATTTTTTCTACTTCAACCGGATGTGAAATTACATCTGAGAGGAATTGTGCGTGAGATTGATGAAGAGATTAATGCAGTGCGAAGAGAACTCACAAGACTTGAAGAAGTAGGAATTGTAGTCTCAGAAGAGGAGGGTTCAAAAAAGTTCTTTCAACAGAATAAAGAGAGTGTATATTATTACGAACTTCTGAGCATGATGCATAAAGCATTCGGACTTGGAGGTAAGTTGATTAGAGCAAATAAGGCCCTCGGAGAAGTCAAATTCGCATTACTAACAGAGGATTATCTGAAACAAACGCATACTTCATCCCAGAAAATCGATTTAGTAGTTATTGGTACTGTGGACTTACCTAAGCTCACAGAGTTGGTAGAGCAGGCAGAACAGAAATTAGAACGCGAAATATTTTATACAGTTATGACTGAACGTGAATTTTTCTTAAAGAAAAAACGAAGAGATCCGTTTGTTCTTAATATTCTTACCCAACGGATTGTTCTGCTTATTGGAACTTATGAAGAATTAATCTCTTGAACGAACAAAAACACGAAACAAAAAAAGCGAGACACATCGTCTGGTTCAGACAGGGCGAATTTGATCTAAAAGCATCCAAACTTTCACTTGATGAGGGCTTTTATGAATGGTCTACATTCCAGGCTGTCCAAGCAGTGGAAAAAGCCTTAAAATCCGTAATAGTCTATGCGGGTGCAAATCCACCAAGAATTCACAAACTACAAACATTGATGGGCATCTGTAACAGAATATGTCCAGAGTTCAAAAAAACAAAGTTTGAGTTTAGGTTTTTAGAATCATTCACATTTATCTCTCGTTATCCATTTTTATTGCCAGGGCGTACAAAAACACCCCATGAAATTATCACAAGACCCGAAGCTGAGAGAGCCTACAGACAAGCACAAGAATTTCTTAAAAAGATTTCAATTATCTTGTCACATCCGATGGAGCCTCAAGAGATGTTATTAACTTATGACGAAATGTTCACCAAAGAAGAAATCGAAAATCGCCTAGAAGTAATTAAAGAGAAATTGATCGCCGTGTTTGACCCTGAAAAAATAATCCTTTTTGGAAGGTTTGCTAGAGATGAACAAGTAAGTAGACTTTCCACTATGGATATTCTAGTCATTGCTAAAACTGATTCAAGTTTTATTGAAAGAATATTTAAGGCTAGAAAATCAACAAAAGAAGGAACACCGATTATCGAGCCCCTTGTTTATACTCCAGAAGAATTTAATCTGATGGTAGATGACGAAGGGGAGAGTTTCTTAGAAACTGCACTTAAAGAAGGACGAGTAATTTACGAAAAGCCTAAGCAATAAGCTTGGGTTTGATGGATTTTAGCTCCTCTATATTTTTGGCTCCCATTATAAACATACTAATCTGTAATTCCTTTTTATATTTTTCCAACAACTTTATACAAGCCTCTGGACTTTCTAGTGCAGGCTGAAGCAATGGTTTTGCACAAGATGCCATATCTGCTCCCAACATCAAACTAAGAGCGATATGTTTACCATTTCGTATTCCTCCACAAGCAATTAATTTCAAATCTTGAATTTCTCGACAATCAGTAAGACACTGGTCTGTAGGAATAGATTCCGCTTTGAAAATGTCTCCAAGATCATCGTCTCTACGATAACCTTCGACCCATGGCCAGCTTGTGCCCCCACCACCAGCTACGTCGATCCATTCGACACCAATCTCGCTTAGTTTTTTTGCTGTTTCTTTGTCAATACCGTTACCAACCTCTTTAATTAGTACTGTTTTTTTGATTTTTGGTAGTATCTTTGCAAGTTTATCGATCAAGCCTTTGAAGTTAGTATCACCTTCGGGTTGGATTGCTTCTTGTAGATGATTTATATGTAGAAATATTCCATCAGCCTCAATAATATCGATTAATTTGTTAATTTCTTTTGCCCCGTAGCCATAGTTCAACTGAACTAAACCCATATTTGCGAACAAAGGAATTGATGGACAAAGGTGGCGAATATTGAAGCTATCAAGTGTTTCCGGTTTTTTCAGGATAACTCTCATTGATCCGAGTGCGAGAGGGATGTTGTTTTTTTCTGCTGCTATTGCCAAATTGGTGTTGATGGTTTTTCCAAATTCTTCACCACCAGTCATCGAAGCAATTATAAATGGAAAAGATATTTTCTTGCTAAAGAAATTGACTGAAGTATTTATTTCTTTAAGATCAATCTCCGGGAGTGCTTTGTGGGGGAGAACGTATTTGTCAAAAGAAGAAGGATACGGTTGCGTATCCTTCTCTAAGACAATTTTTATATGTTGTAATTTTCTTTGTTTGATAGACATTTTATTTTGCCTCTTCAGTGACACGAAGTTCTCGGATTGCTGTAACTTTAACAGATCCTGGATAGTTTTGTGTCTCTTCGATTTCTTTTGCGATTTTGTGTGTTGTGATTATGACATCATCATCACTTGCTATTGATGGTTTGAAGATAACTCGAACTTCACGACCAGCGTGAATTGCATAAGCTTCTTCGACTCCTTCGTATTTCTTAGCGATATCTTCTAGACCTTTTACTCTTTTAACATAATTTTCGTAGCTGTCTTTTCTAGCACCTGGTCTTGCACCAGAGATTGCGTCAGCGATTTTTACGATTTCTGCTTCTAGAGAAGTTGCATCAATATCACCATGATGAGATTCAACAGCATTGGCTAGCTTTTCATCTTTCAAATATTTTCTAACAACATCACCTGAAATGTGATGATGAGGTTTGCCTTCTATCTCATGTGTTAATACTTTTCCAATATCGTGGAGTAAACAAGCTTTCTTTACGAAATTCACATCTGCACCGAGTTCTGATGCAAGTTGTCCTCCAAGGTTTACCATCTCCATACTATGTTTGATGAGATTTTGGCCATAACTGAATCTGTATTTAAACCTTCCAAGCAATTTGATTACTTCTTGTGGAAGATCATTACAACCTGAGTCGTATGCAAGTTTTTCTCCAGTTCTTTTGATTTCTTTTGAAAGTTCATTTTTGATACCGTAGATAGTTTCTTCAATGCTACCTGGGTGAACTCTACCATCTTTGAGAAGTTTTTGTAGTGCGAGTGCAGCGACTTCTCTCCTAATAGGATCGAAGCAGGATAGGGTGACTTGATTCGGAGCTTCATCTACGATGATGTCTACACCTGTCAGTCTCTCGAAGGTTCTAATATTTCGACCTTCTTTTCCGATTATTTTTCCTTTTAGTTCTTCGTTCTCAATGTCGATTGTCGTTGCTGTAGACTCTGCTACATAATCAGTAGCACTTTTTTGCATTACGTCTACCAAAATTTCACGACTGACTTTCTCGGAAGTGGATTGTATTTCGAAATCTGCTTCTCTGATTTTTCTAGCTACATAGGATTTGAGTTCTTCTTCTGTTCTGTCCATCACCAATTTTTTAGCCTCTTCAGGTGATAGTCGTGCTAACTTCTGAAGCTCTTCGGTGATTTTCTCACTTCTTCTTTTTACGTCTTTTTTTGCTTGTTCTACGGCTTTTTCTTTGCTCTCGATGCTTTCGAACCTTTCATCTAGAACTTTTGCTCTGTCGACTAATTTTTTCTCTCTTTCGTCGAGTCGTTTTTCCTCAGCGAGAACTGTTTGTTTCAGTTCGGTAGTTTGTTTCATCGCTTCAGTTTTGATCTTGTCGGCTTCTCTTTCAGCTTCAAGAATTGTGTTCTGTGCTTTCAAACTGGCTTTACGAATTGCTTCGT
>JAGQLL010000074.1 GCA_020429395.1 Candidatus Dojkabacteria bacterium
AAAAAGTACAAAAAGGAAGATATCGAGAATTTACACAAATGGATGCTGATATTCTCGGAACAGAATCAATGCTTGCAGATGCAGAAATTATTCAAATGGGTATAGAAATAGTTCAAAAGTTAGGTTTTGAAGATTTTTCAGCTCGGATAAGTAATAGAAAGTTCCTAGAAGGGTTGGCAGAATACTACAAAATTGATTCTTCGAACTATTATGGTTTTTTCATGAGTATCGACAAACTAGATAAAATTGGTAAAGAAGCAGTAATCAGAGAACTCATAGAAAAAAGAGGAATTAATGAGGATATTTCAAAAGAAAGTATAAACACACTTGTCGAAGGAAAACAGATTTCAAATTTCAATGAAGTGATTTCATATTTTAATAATTCTGTCGGTAAAACATCTGTTGGAAAAGAAGCTCTTGATGAAATTTCACAGATAATCAACTATCTGAACTCTGTTGGTATAACAGAAAAGTATTATAAATTTGATCCAACAATTGCTCGAGGATTAGCATCCTACACTGGACCAGTATGGGAATTCACTGTTTATGACGGAGATGTTGGTTCTATTGCTGGCGGAGGTAGATATGATAAAGCAATTGAAAAGTACATTGGAAAAAGCATCCCTGCAACTGGAATATCTTTTGGATTAGAACGCATTTCAGATATCATCAAATCGCGAAATATGTACAAACCCGAGAATGATCTAAAGGTTTTGGTAACAATATTCTCTGAAGATACTAAAGATAAATCAGTTGAGGTAGCAAATTATTTAAGGAATGCAAACATCTCAACAATGCTTTATCCCGAAATATCAAAACTTGAAAAACAATTCAAATATGCAGACAGAAAAAACATACCTTTTGTTGTAGTTATTGGACCTGACGAAATTACTTCTGATACAATTCAGTTGAAAGACATGGTTAACAGAACTCAAAAACAGACTACTATTAGTGAAATCGCTGAGCTTATTAATGCTTAACTACACTGAGTTTTCTCTAAGGAAGATTTTCGGCAAACGATTTTTAGGAATTTTTATTTGTAGTAAATATACTATAAATTCAATATTACCAGGATTAACTTTTTTCGAATAAATTATAAAGGGATCTTTTTTTATCTCTCTGAATTTCCACTTATCGAGTCTCGTTGCATATTGAATAGGTCTTTTATATTTTCTAGGGATGAATTTAAATCCTTTCTCTCCTATCATTAGCCATTCTTCAAATCTATCAAATTGTAGATTCATGAATTGCTTAAAATCATCAGGTTGTTGAATCACTGTATTATATTCTAGATTTTCAAGGTTAAATTTTCTAAGATCTGATTTAGGGAAATACTGCCTCCCAAGTGATAAGTCCTCATTAATATCTCGAATGAAATTTATCCATTGAGCAGACCTCCCTAAATACTTAGCTGTTTTATGAGATTCTTCTGGTAAGTCAAGAACCTTACACATAAATAGGCCTATAACTTCTGCAACTCCATATGTATATTTTAATGTATCCTCAAGTGTTTCATAGATTTTTCCATATTTGTCCATTAGCATACTTTCAAAAAGTGCTTCAACCCATTCATCTTTGATACCTTTCTCTTTTTTAATTCGGACAAATTCATATACGAGAGGGATTGATGCTTTCTCTGTTTTTATTGCCTGGTAATAATCTGAGCGTATTTCATCAAAACTGTATTCGTTTTTATCTGGTTCATCTATTGAATCGTCTACCAATCTACAAAAGTTGTAAACTTCTGACACATCTTCCCTTATCTGAGCTGGAAAGCCCATTGCACTGAAAAAATAACGTTTACTTCCTTTATAGAATTTAATAAAAACATTTATTTTCTCAAGAATTCTCATTTGATTGGATGATCTTTGACAATTAATTTTTCAGTTGTCTCTGCAGTCAGTAATACCCCAGGAACTCCAGCTCCAGGATGTGTACTTGCACCTACGAGATACAAATTTTCAATATCTTCGCTTCGATTATGAGGGCGGAAATTGGCACTTTGGAATAAAGTGGGCTGGACACCCCAAGCACTTCCCAGATAATTATTTCTTTCAGATAGAAAATCCCATGGAGTAAATACTTCTAGAAAATCAATATTTTTTTGTAAATCTTTCATACCAAAATCATATTCCAAAAAATCTAATATTTTTTTTGTAAATGTTTCTTTTTGCACCTTCCAATCAACTTCACCTTCTAAATTTGGAGTTGGTATTAAAACATACATTGATTCGCAACCTTCTGGCGCCATTGATGAATCAGTTTTACTAGGTACATGAAGATACATCGAAAAATCATCGGCTAAAATCTTATTTTCAAAAATATCATTTATCAATTCTTTATATCTTTCGGACAAAATCAAAGTATGGTGTTTCAATGCTGGATATTTTTTCTTTGTACCAATATATGCAAGATAACAACTCATAGAATATTTCATTTTATTTACACTATTTTTCTTCCATTTTGAAAGATCTTCTTGATTAAGCAAATCTTTATATGTATGAGCAAAATGTGCATTAGAAACTATTAAATCAAATTTTTCTTCACCTAGTTTTGTTACTACACCAACAGCCTTACCATCCTCCACGATAATTTTATGGACCTCGGCGGAAGTTTTGACAATACCACCATGTTTTTTAAAAACTTTTTCAAATGCTTCGACGAGGGAATACATACCTCCTTTTGT
>JAGQLL010000075.1 GCA_020429395.1 Candidatus Dojkabacteria bacterium
TGAGTGAAAATACTACTCAACCTAAAGTATTAGAAATTTTGAAAAACGATATTCAAGATGACGAAAGATACTATCTTGATTTCAGGACACCTAATGCACCTTTCGATACGATTGATAGCGATCTATATGATGGAGGAAACGTTACCGGTGTTGGAATTCAAACGATCTTTACACAAACAAATAATCCAGAGAGTGCCTTCAGATTCTACTTAAGACACTCACAAATTATTGATAATACACCACAATCATTCAAGGGTTTTAATGACTACTATAAAGACTTTTTGGATGGCAGACTCACGAATGTAGGTCATGAATATTATGACAAAATAAACGGCATAAAAATAAAAGTTGTATCTATTGATAATCAGAAGGTAGATCTACAAATTGACTTTTTAACTAGTATTCCGCAAACAAGTAACCTCATAACGTTCCGTGCAAAATCTTCATCGGAAGATGTCAAAGCACATTTGTGGCTAAGAGATCCCTCCACTGGCAAGTATAATATCGTTAAAGACTACAATAAAACCAATTCTAGTTTCTCAACCTACTCGTTCACAGAAACTACCGGAAGAGTTATCAAACCAGAAGATGTCAGAATATCTTATACAGGATTTGAACCCACTTACCAAGGTCAGCAATTTTTCTTGGAACTAATGTGGCTTGAAATCAACAATGTAAGATACTTAGCCACTGACCCCGACGTATATTCGACTGGTGCTTGGAATAAACCAAAAGATAGGTGTGCCATTGGTTATCCAAATGTTTACACGAATGAATATGAGACTCCTACCCGATTGTCATGCCAGGGAACTTATTTCCAATTCAAGAAGAGCGAAAATTTGCCAGTTAAATTGAAAAATATGGCAGTTCGAGCTAATTGTGATCTATCGGGTGATCCGGAAATTGAGATTACTTGGGATAGTGAGAAAAATAGTTCAATGTATTTTGTTGACTATTGTGAGGGAACAACATGTTCGCCAACAACATCCCTTGACGGTGTACCCGATGATAGTGGTCTAGATGGCATAAGACGGTTTTATGCTCATATTGACGATCCATTTGGTCTTACTCCCCCACCTATAGCAGGGAAAACGTATAAATATAGAGTAGAAGGTGCAAAGCTCTCAAATGGGGAGTACTTGGTAGGTCCGTGGTCTGACACTTTAAGTGTCACCGTCCCTCAAAATATTTGTAACTAATCTCGGAAATCAACACAGACTGCCCTATCTTCCCAATAGTTTTAATGAACGCTTCTATAGAATAGGTAACATCTCTGTTTTAATTGAACAATACATGGAGAATATTCATCGAGTAATCTAGTATAATGTATTAGTTACCTTTTCCGTTTGTGAAAAAATTCTTCAAAGAAAACTGGTTAATCATTCTATCTGTTTTATACATAATATTCCCTTTGGACTTCATCCCCGATTTTATTCCTTGGGTGGGTTTTGGAGATGACATAACAGTTGTGGCTACAAATTTACTGGTAACCTGGTTGAAAAAGAAATCCGCAAGATCGTCATAATAGGCTCTGGGATGTTATAATTCCCTAGTTATAATTGAATTAATGCTAGTTGATTACTGCGACGATGATAGAGATTTGTTGCCTCCCCTCAACCCAATCGAAACCCTAGCTTTACGTGCTGTTACTGATAGATTATTCGTCTTTATCACAAGAAATTCTATAAAACGACCTCAAGTAACGACCTTTTTATTAAATAAAGACGATAAAAAACAAGCTACCTATGCGTTACCCTTTCTTCAAAATGGTGATCAAATGATTTTTCCAGAATTAACTATAGTACAAGAACACAATTTGGATAGTGGTAATTCTATACTCAAATCTAGCGTTGAAATCAAAGTGATCTGTGTGGATGACTATGAAACTGGTTCTCTAACTTATAACCCATATCAAAGTTCTCTTCCTTTAAACACACGTTGGATAGAAGACTTTGAAGGCTTTAATCCAGTCTCAATGTCTACTCAATTCTTTTTTGAAGGGAATCATTATCAATTATCATTCAATCGCAACGGCAATCTCATCGAGGTACATACAAATGATTTGGCATTGATAGGTAATAACACAATGGGAGAAAGATCTAGAACGCAAAGTAGAAGATACACCGACAAGATTGATATGCAGCTCCTCACAGAGAATTTACACCAACTCATAAATTATGAAGGAGGGAACTCTAATTTTGAAGCACTGGCTAATCAAAGGGTCGACATTCCCATGACGAACTTTTTTGCGATGAGGGATATCGGGTATAGAGTTACATCTGAAGGCGCAATAATTCCCCTATTAATTTATCGTTAATAAAGTAAATTCTCGCCTACAAATTCTTAAGATTAAAATGCTATAATCAAAAACTGATTATATAGACCAGTTATGTTCAAACCCGTAGATCCAAAACAAAATTTCCCTGAACTTGAAGGGGAAATCACTAAATTTTGGAAAGAAAACAAAATTTTTGAAAAATCTGTTGGAAACAGAAATGTTAAAAACAGCTATATTTTCTATGATGGTCCCCCTTTTATTACAGGTACTCCGCACTATGGATCACTACTCCCAAGTATCGCAAAAGATGTAATCCCAAGATATCAAACCATGCGTGGAAAAAGAGTTGAAAGAGTTTGGGGTTGGGATTGTCATGGTCTACCTATTGAAAACAAAGTTGAAAAAAAACTAGGTATTAAAAACAGACGTGAAATTGAAAAATATGGAATCGATAAATTTATTAACGAGTGTTACAACTACACTCGAGAAACCTCCGCTGAATGGAAATGGTACATTGACAAAATTGGTCGATGGGTTGATATGGACAATGCATATCGAACTATGGATCAAGACTATATGGAAACTGTTATGTGGGTATTCAAACAACTCCACGAGAAAAAATTGATCTATAAAGGTATGCGTACCTCCCTATTTTGTACTAGATGCGGAACTCCAGTCTCAAATTTCGAGATAGCCATGGACAACTCCTACTCAGATATGGAAGATCCAGCAGTAACAGTGAAATTCCCAGTAACTACTCCCGGAGAATTTTCAGACAGTTCAATATTAGCTTGGACCACTACTCCATGGACACTTCCGTCAAACAAAGCATTGGTGATTGATCCCGAAGAAAAATACATAAAAGCAAAAGTACAAAAACTTACAATTGAACTAGAACAAAGTTGGCAGGTAAAGGAATTACCAGAGAATCTGAAAAAGTTAAAAAGGTCTGAAATTACACAAGCTTACCTTGAAGATTATGTCGATGAGAATGGCGTAAAACCGAGAGATACTCGTATCAGAAGAATTGACAATAAATTCGAATTCACTACGAAATACTATGCTGGCAAATCTTCCGAAACTGGTCAATTAATAGAGAAAACCAAGGAAATTACTAAAGAGGAATATATTGAGCTTATCAAACAAACCAAAGCAAAAGTAGTCAAAACAAGATATTACTATCCACTTGAAGACGGCTTGACTGCAGAAATTGATGTGTATAGAAACCAACACGAGGGGGTTAATTTTGTTGAAGTTGAATTCAGCTCTTTGAAGAAATTACAAAACTTTAAAAAGCCCGAATGGTTTGGAAAAGAAGTAACAGATTGTGATGCATGTTTCCCCAAATACATGGCAGATAAATCTAGTGAGCAAATTTTGTCCGAAATAGAAACATACTTACAGGCTGATCATAATTACGAAGAAAACGTACAAACAGATAACGTAATACTTGCAAAGAAGCGTGCAGAATATGCATTAGAAAATATTGATTATGAAATTGTGGAAGAATTTGAAGGTAAAAAACTATTAGGTTTGAAATACCGTCCTCCATTTGATTACTATCCTACCGAAAAAGGTGAACACCAAGTATACGGTTTCCCAGGTATGGTTCATATGGAAGAAGGTACAGGAATAGTTCACAGTGCTCCTGGGTTTGGAGACATTGATACAGAAATGGGACAAGAATATAACTTATCAATCGCGATGAGTATCAATGACGAAGGTAAATATTTACCACAGGTGAAAGAGTTCGAAGGCATGTATGTTAAAGATGCTGATCAACCAATTATTGAAAACCTTAAATCTAGGGATATCTTATTCAGATTAGAGAAAATTGTTCATAGATATCCCTATTGCTGGCGTTGCGAAACACCACTAATTCACAAAGCTCAACCATCTTGGTTTATTGACATTGAAAAAGTTCGAAAAGATTTGTTGAAAAACAACGAAGATATCAACTGGGTTCCAAAACATCTCAAACATGGAAGATTTAAGAAAGGCATCGAAGTTGCTCCTGACTGGGGAATATCCAGAACAAGATATTGGGCAACACCAATGCCAGTATGGCAAAGAGAGAAAGATGGACAAGTTCTAGAGACAAAAGTTATTGGCAGTAGAGACGAACTCCGAGAAAATGCTAACCAAGCAATCACAAAGATTACCTTCGTGAGACATGGTAACAAATCTCAAGATGATAACTTGGACCCAGAAATGACCGAATTGGGACATCAACAAGCAAAGGAATTATCACAAAAACTATCAAAAGAAAAATATGATGTGATTATCTCATCTCCAAAGAAAAGAGCTCTCCAAACTGCACAATACATAAAAGATGCTCTTGGAAAAGATTATATTGAAGATGCTCTTTTTACTTCCCTTACCGATGGAGACGATAGAGAGTTTTATACCAAAATCAGAGAGAACCACAATGTAGAAAACCTAAGTGAACTCTCAGAAAGCACTCTCCGTGAAAAGCTCGTACCAGTAATTACTCCACTTAAAGATGGTTTCGAAAAATTATTGAAAAAATACGAAGGTAAAAATATTCTTGTAGTAACGCATTCTGGAAAAATTAAGTTCTTGAAACACATAATTGAGGGTGCAAACATCAGTGCAGTATTAACTTCGAGTATAAAAGAAACTGGAACTTACACCGCATATTTCCATGGAACAGATTTATTAGATCTCCACAGACCAAAAATCGATCAAATTACTCTCAAAGGTAAAACTGGAGAGCTGACTAGAGTGAAAGAAGTTTTAGACGTATGGTTGGATAGCGCCTCCATGCCCTATGCATCAAAGCACTACCCTTTCGAGAACAAACAAATTCTTGAAGAAAATTATCCTGCTGATTTTATTGTTGAATATATCGCTCAAACAAGAGCTTGGTTTTATGTGATGCATGTAGTTTCTACAGCTTTGTTAAACCAGCCATCTTTTAAGAATGTCATTACTACTGGTGTGATTTTCGGTACAGATGGAAGAAAAATGAGTAAAAGTTATGGAAACTATCCTGACCCTAGAGATGTACTCGAAAACTACGGTGCCGAAACGTTGCGAATGTATTTAATGGGATCCAGGATTATGGTTGGAGAGGATATGAACTTTGATGAGGATGCTCTGAAAGAACAATACAAAACTTTCCTACTCCCACTCTGGAACAGTTACTCATTCTTTGTGACATATGCAAATATTCATAATTGGGAACCATCAGGAAAGTTAGACTCAAAAGACCCACTTGATAAATGGATAATCGCAAAACTTGATGAGACAAAGAGTCATTTCATAAAAGCTATGGACTCATATAATATTCCTTCAGCAGTAAAATTACTTCCAGAGTTCATTGACGTATTATCAAGATGGTATATCAGAAGGTCCCGAAATAGATTTGCTTCTGGATCTCAAGATGCTTTGAGCACTTTGCATTATGTTCTAGTAGAATTTACCAAACTATCAGCACCTATTGTTCCTTTTGTTTCAGAAGAAATATTTCTAAATCTCCAAAGTGACGATGAAATTGAATCGGTTCACCTATCTGATCTCAATAAACCCAAGAAATCGACAATAGACGATAATAAAAGCTTACTCGAGAAAATGGAATTAGTGAGAGAAATTTCAACATTAGGACAATCATTAAGAGTTCAAAACAATCTCAAAGTCAGACAACCTCTTCAAAAAGTCGAAATATATATTAAAAACAAAGAATTGGCCACCAAAGATGATATGGATTGGATGAACGAAATCGTAAAAGATGAATTAAACGTGAAGCAAGTAGATTTTGTAAATAAAAAACCAAAAGATGAATTTCTAGTTAGTACTGGACTAAACGACACCCTATTTGTCGGCCTCGACCCAAAACTCACTCCCGAATTAGAAGCCGAAGGAATCTTGAGAGAACTCACAAGACAAATTCAAAGCCAAAGAAAAAAGTTAGGACTGAATATGGGAGATAAAATTGACTTAATAATCCAAACTGATGACAAAAAGCTTGATGGAATAATCAAAAACAATGAAAAGGAATTTGCTGAATCAGTAAATGCCACAAGCGTGAAATTCTCCAAAACCAATTTGGAACATAAACTATCAATCAACGGTGCTGAAGTAACATTATCACTCAGCTAGCGTTTTCTTGCTTTACCAATCGAGTGAAGAGTTCTATACTATACTTGCTTAACTAGTTTATTTTGACATGTTCAATTTAGAAAAAAATCCATTCCTTCACGATCTCAAGATTAAAACTAAAGGCAGTGTGATAATCGATATCTTACAAACCGTAGTTCTAGCACTTGCATTTAGTCTTTTCATTTACCTAGTCTTTCTCATCCCTAGCCAAGTAGAAGGTCCATCAATGGAACCAAACTTCTATAATAGAGAGCTTCTCTTTGCTGATAGAACAGTCCAATGGATTGGCTCAACAAGTATAGGCGCAGGAGTTTATGATTACCATAAAGGCGATGTTGTTATCTTTGATTTCAACGGGATCAATCTTATCAAAAGAGTTATAGCAACAGAAGGTGACCAAATCAGAATCACAGCAGGAAAAGTCTATGTTAACGAAAAGTTATTAAATGAACCATATTTGCCAAGTGGAAGAATCAGTAGTATCCCCGATCCAACCAGGGCAACAATTCAGGAAGACCAGGTTGAAATTGTTCCAGAGGGATCATACTTCCTAATGGGCGACAATCGAGAAGTAAGCAAAGATTCACGCTATAGCGATGTTGGTTTTGTAGAAAGAGAACAGCTCAAAGGAAGAGTATTTTTACGATACTGGCCTGTAGACAAATTTGGAACTATTCGTCCGGGTCAACCATCTCAAGATTAAACCTTGGAAAATTTCCTAAATCACAAAAAAACAAAAAATATCCTCGATTTCCTAGAAACGCTAACCATCGCTTTGGCATTTTGTGCCTTCATTTACCTCACTATTGCTTTTCCAAATAAGGTCGAAGGACAATCTATGGAGCCAACATTTCATCATAGCGATTTAGTTATTACTAATAAAACCGTTCAATACCTTGGTAATACAGATTTTGGTCAGAGCAGAAATTATGATTATCATAGAGGTGATGTTGTAATAGTGAAACAAGGTAACACCGATTTAATCAAAAGGATCGTTGCTCTCGAAGGAGAGGAAGTTGAAGTAAAAAACAACCATGTCTATGTTAATGGTGAAGAATTGAACGAAGAATATTTACCAACAACTGTGAGGACCAAACTACCCTCTTCCGAACTTAGCCTGTTCCGAAATGGTGCACCTGTTACTGTCCCAGAAAGCTCATATTTTGTAATGGGTGATAACCGTGAACATAGCAAAGACTCTCGCTTTAAAGAGATAGGCTTTATTTCAAGATCAAATATTAAAGGCCGTGTAATTTTTCGCTATTGGCCATTGGCAGATATCGGAATTGTTCACAGAGGCGAATACAAATAAATTTCAAATTCGATAATTCTTTTTTTCAACACGCTTCTACTCAAAT
>JAGQLL010000076.1:0-1536 GCA_020429395.1 Candidatus Dojkabacteria bacterium
AAAAACCATAATAGTTCGAAGAATCTATTTTGTAGTATTCTGCTAACCCTTCTAGGAACTTTCTATTACTTATCCGAGCTGAAAAATCTTCAAAACCTAACTTTTGAACTATTTCTATACCCATTTGGATAATTTCTGCATCTGCGAGCATTGATTTTGTACCTAGAATATCAGCATCCATTTGTGTGAACTCACGGTATCTTCCTTTTTGTACTTTTTCTGCTCTCCAAACATTTTGGATTTGATATCTTTTAAAGGGGAAAACAATTTCGTTAAAAGATTGTGCTATTGCTCGACACATTGAAATCATAACTTCAAACTTTAGCATCACATCTCTTTCACCATTGTCTTTAAAGCGATAGTATTGCTTCTCTGCTTCTTCTCCACTTTGGCCAAGCATTAATTCACTGTATTCCAAAGCAGGTGTTTCTAATGGTTCAAAACCATAATTTTGGAACGATGTCCGAAAAAGATTTTTAATATATTCCCTAATTCGGACATCTTCTGCGAAGTAATCATTAAAGCCTTGTAATGTTCTTGGCTGATAATTATTCGATTGATTCATCATTTAAGTTTTAACTGCAATATTATAGCAGTTCTTTAATTTTTTGCTCTAATTCTTCAGGACTTCTTAATCCGACTAATTTGTCGGCTACTTCACCATCCTTGTAGATGATCAGAGTAGGAATACTAAAGATTTGATTTACCATAGCAACATTTGGATTTTGATCTGTATCAAGTTTTGCTACTTTGACTTTAGGATTATCTTTCATCTTTTCTGCTAATTCATCTATGATTGGTCCTTGAATTTTGCAAGGTCCACACCATGGTGCCCAAAAATCAACTAGAGCTACACCTTTGAAGTCCAAAACTTCTTCTTTATAATTTTGATCTGTTACGTTCATAATTATTATTAATAATATAAATTAACTACTTGAATATAAATTCTTTGTGCTTAAAGTTTTCATGATCTTTAATACTATGTCTACTTGTTCATTGTCTTCTAACAAATAGCAGATTTGTTGTCCATTCCTAGAAGGTTTTATTAAACCTGCCGATTCAAGTTTTGCTAGTTGATGAGAGACAGCAGAAGGTGAGTTCTTAGACTGTTCTGCTATATCTCCTACACAAAGCTTTCCGTTAGAATTTATTAACAATTCTAAAATTTTATATCTAGAAGGGTCCCCAAGTATCTTCAAAATACTTGTTTTTTTAAGAATTATTTCTGACATAGATATATGAATGAACGCTCATATATTATACCTGCTAAATGAAACTGTCAAGTAATTTAACAAAGGAAATTTCGTAGTGTGAGAATGCAATATAGGTAAGGGTATCCGAGTTTGTGGTAATGTAATTCTTGCAATAGAAATCTTAGTATGGTTATAATTCATTTCTAGTCAAACGTTTTACTCCACTGTCGATGATTAAAGTAAAATCTGTTAGTAAAAAATACGGTGACACGATTGCTTTGGATAATGTAAGTTTTACATTAGAGCCTGGCGTTATATATGGTTTTCTTGGACCCAACGGTGC
>JAGQLL010000076.1:1595-12022 GCA_020429395.1 Candidatus Dojkabacteria bacterium
AGTTACGTATGAAGGTAAAGATCTTTTAGACAACAAAACTGATATATCTTCCAAAATTGGTTATCTCCCAGAAAACAATCCTCTCTATGACAATATGCGTGTAGATGAGTTTTTATTGATGATTAATAATGTAAAAAATAGCAATAAAAATGATTTGAAAAAACTTGCTGTAGAGTGTGGATTAACATCTGTTCTTAAAAAAGAAATTAATGAGCTCTCCAAGGGTTACAAACAAAGAGTCGGTCTTGCAAAAGCATTAATTGGCAGTCCAGAATATCTAATACTTGATGAACCATCGACAGGTCTTGATCCGAACCAAAAATCTGAAATTCTAGAATTGATTAAGAATGTAGGTAGAGAAAAAACAATTTTATTTAGTTCACATGTATTATCGGAAGTTGAGTCAATTGCTGATGAATTAATAATAATTAACAAAGGTCGGATTGTTGCAAGTGGAAAGGCTTCCGAGATTAGTAAAAAACACATTAAAGGAACCAGAATAATTGTCGAATCTGACAGTACATTGAAAACTTTCAGAGAGAAGTTGGTTGGAAATAAATTAATTATGAGTATCGAATTGACTTCGACCTCGAAAACATTTAACACTTTTGAAGTAATCACAACCGACCCTGAATCAGTATCATTAGATATCTATAAAACTGCAGTAAGGTCAAAATGGTTGTTAAGGAGATTAAATACAGAGAGTAATAATCTGGAAAATTTATTTAAACAACTTACAAAGTGAAGCAAACATTTAATATTACAAAAAAAGAATTAAGAGAATATTTCTCCAGTCCCGTGGCTTATATTGTTATAGGTGTATTTGCACTAATTGTTGGAGTTTACTTTAGTAGAAATGTATTTGTAGACAATCAAGCAAATCTTAGAAAACTTTTTGAATTTATTCCTTTAGTTTGGATAGTAATTATCCCTGCTTTGACCATGAGAAGTTTTGCAGAAGAAATTAAAAATGGGACTCTTGAAGTATTAATTACTTTCCCAGTAACTAAATTACAAATAATATTCGGAAAATTCTTGAGCAATTTAGTTGTGGCATTATTTATGTTGCTTTCTACTCTTCCTGCGTTTATTACTGTTAATTATTTGGGCAATCCAGATATCGGTCAAACAATAACAGCTTATATTGGATTATTACTCGTGGCTTCTGTATATATTATCATCGGGTTAGCGATTTCTCTAAACAGTAAAAATCAGATTATTGCATTTATTATTTCATCCTTTTTACTAGCAATACTTTATATGGTTGGTGAAGCCGAGGTTTTAAAAATAATCCCAGTTAAATACCATCAAATTATGGAGTTTGTTGGTTTAGGAGCACATTTTAGATCAATCGCTAGAGGAGTTTTGGATTCAAGAGATATTTTGTATTACTTATCAGTTATGATTCTTTCTTTTATGATCACATTATTTAGTTTCAATAAAATTCAAAACAAAGGTAAATGAAGATAATTATTCCAAATATAAAAATGAATAAGAAGTATATCCCAAATATCAAAGTGTTGTTCTCGAAAATAAAGAATTTCGAGTTTAAAAAAATCCTAAATATCTTTAACAACAATAAAACAATTTTAGTATTTACCATTATCGGATTGGTAGTACTGAATTATTTGTCTTTGAAATATTTTGTAAGATTAGATACTACAGATTCACAAAATTTCTCTATCAGTCAAACAACAAAAGACATTATCAGTGAACTTGAGAATGATGTAACAATTGAGGTCTATTTTTCGGACAATATACCACCCAATTTAACTGAAGCCAGACAAAATGTTCTTGACTTACTTGAAGAATACGCAAAAACCTCAAATGGTAAGATTATATTGGATTTAAAGGACCCTCAGTCAAGTGATTTTGAAACAAATGCACAAACTAAAGGCATACAACAAATTCAGTTTAGTGAATACGGACAAGATAAATTCTCAGTTGCTCAGGGATATTTAGGTGTGGCTTTTGTAAATGATAGTGCTACGGAAGTTATTCCTGTAGTTGCGTCCATTGATAATTTGGAATACGAAACAACTTCAAGAATATTGAAGTTAACTGCATCAGATGACAAGAAGAAAATTGGATTTTTCTCAAAGTTTCCTGCACCTGAGAGTCCCGAATCAGAATCTGCTGTCCCAATTCAGGAACAATCAATCTTAAGCACCTTGACAACTATAGAAGAAATCTTAGGAAGGCAATATGGAGTTGAAGAAATTGATTTGTCTAGTGGTAAACCAATCAATGTTGAAGAATTTCCGGTAGTTGTGGTTGTAGCTCCTAGTGCACCACTCGGCGATAGAGATAAGTTTGAACTTGACCAATATGTAATGAAAGGTGGAAGCTTGCTTGTCTTAGAAGATTTATTAAAATTAGAAATGAATGCTCCTGTTCTTTCTAAAACTGAAAGTAATTTAAACACATTTTTAGAACATTATGGGATAACTGTTGAAACGAAGGTATTACTTGATGAATCATTCACTCCAATTATTAGTGGATTTGACCAAATAGCCTACCCCTACTGGGTTTTAGCAACGGATGATGGCATCAATCGTGAGATTCCTCCTCTAAATACTCTTCAAGCAAGTACATTTCTTTGGACAAACCCAATAACTAAAAATGAAAAAGAAAACCTAGATTATACTGAGTTGATCACAACTACGAATTTAGCTTGGGAAGAATCTGGTGAAGTTATAAATATTGATTTTAAAGAGTTTTCTCCTTCAGATCAGAAAAAATACACGATTTCATATTTAGTTGAAGGACAGATAGATTCTGCATTCAAAGATAAAGACATTCCTGCTCTAACTGATACTACCAAAAGCGACGAGAGAACGGAGGAAGATCAAAAGATAGATAGTGGTGAAAGTTTGAGATTAGTAGTATTTGGAGACTCGGATTTTATCAGCGATAGCTTTATAAATGCTAATGAACAAAACCCTGTTCTTTTCTTGAATCTTATAGATTGGATGGCAAATTCAAACGACTTGAGTTCTATTCGTGCAAAAGGTGTTACAACAAGACCTCTAGAAGCGCTTGATAATGAAGATAAGAATATTTATAAGGCAGTGAACTCCGCAAGTATACCAGTCATTGTAACCTTGGCTGGGATTACTTATCTTCGTAGAAGAAAAAATAGTCCGTCGAAAATCTGAGTTGTTGCTCAGATTCACTTCACAAAAAGTTCATAATTTTTATGCTAAAATAATTTTACTAATTTATTAGATTATTTAATCATGGATGATAAAGAAACCGAATTAAGAGAAGAAGAAGTTATTGAAATAAATGAGACATCCCAAAATACAACCCACATAGAGGGCAAACACAAAAGTAGCTTTAAAAGACTTATTATAAGGCTTTTTTTGTTCTTATTGAGTATCGGAATACTTTTTTCGGTCATTGGATTTCTATGGTTGGGTGGTTACATGAATACATGGTTATGCAATACAGTCCAAGAAGAATCTGTTCTTTGGGATAGATTTTCATGTGATGGAAAAACTTCAGTTGTAGACGGTAATGAAGACTATTCTTACGAAGAAAAAGAAGACCAAAATATAATGGTTACAGACTTAGAGTCTGTCGTTACAAAAGTTGTGTCCGAAAGCTCAGATTCTGTAGTTGGGATCGGGATTGCAGGTGGTACAAACGCAGCAGATAGAGTTATTGGGAGCGGTTTCGTTGTTTCTAGCAATGGACTTATTGTTACAAATCAACATGTAGTTTCAGGGGGCGAAGCTGAAGACTTTTTTGTAGTAATTGGAGAAGATAGCGATCCTATACAAGTAGAGAAGATTTATAGAGACGAAGTCAATGATATTGCATTATTAAAGTTAGCCAAGACGGATCTTAAAGTACTACCACTTGGAGATTCTACGAAAATAAAGGTTGGCCAAACTGCAATTGCAATAGGAAATCCTTTGGGATCTTTGTCCAATACGGTAACTGTAGGATCTATAAGTGCATTAAATCGCGAAGTTGAATTATCAGATGATTATTATAGGTTTTCATCTCGAACACATTTTGATGTCATACAGACTGATGCCGCAATTAATCCGGGAAATTCAGGTGGGCCTTTGCTTAACTCAAATGGTGAGGTTGTTGGAGTGAATTTTGCTACCGTAAGTGGTGCTGATAATTTATCATTTGCACTTCCAATAAATCTAGTGAAACAAAGAATTCAAGAGCTTAACGAATTTGGTGATTTTAGATTACCATTCCTTGGTGTTGAATATCAAAGAAGACTCGTCTTTTACAAAAACGAAGGAGTTGTGGGAGCTATTGTTATGAATGTGGTTGAAAACAGTCCTGCAGCTAAGGCTGGAATTGTTGAAGGTGATGTTATAGTTCAATTCGCTGGCAAAGACTTAGAAGATGAATCATTACTAAATCTAATACAAAGGGCAAAGATAGGGGAAGAAGTTGAAGTGGTCATCATCAGAGATGGAGAAAGCCAAACAATTAAAGTCGTAATTGCAGACAGAAACGAGTTTAATTGATAACAAAGTTTTAAATTGAAAGACCCGCGCTTCGCGCGGGTCTTTTGTTATTATTGCTTTAGTCCTTTGGAAATATATTCCTCAAGTTTATCTATTTCTACCCTTTCTTGTTTCATAGTATCTCTATCCCTAACAGTTACTTTTCTGTCTTCGATAGTTTCGTAGTCAACAGTAACACAGTATGGTGTCCCAATTTCGTCTTGTTTTCTATACATTTTCCCGATGTTTCCAGAATCCTGATACTCAGTTGAGAATTTTTCTTTAATATCTTTGTATATCTCTTTTGCTAATGATTGTATTTTTTCATCTTTTTGTAATGGAAAAATTGAAAGTTTGATCGGAGCCAAATTCTTAGCAAGTTTGAGTACTACCCTACTTCTTCCAGTTGGACCATTCTCATCTTCGATTTCTTCTTCGTGATATGCATCCATAAGTATAACTGTAATTGCTCGAGATAATCCAAATGTTGGTTCGATTACATGGGGAATCTTTTTAGAGCCATCAGGATAAACAAACTCTAGATTTTTACCAGATTTTTCCTGGTGATTTTTTAAGTCAAAATCAGATCTGTATGCAACCGCAAAGAGTTCTTTTGGCCCCCATGGAAAGATATACTCTAAATCTTCTGTTCTCGATGAATAATGTGATAATTCGAACTCTTCATGGGCTCTCCATCTGAAAGACTCTCTTTTAATACCAATACTCAGAACAAATTCCTCGATTTGAGACTTCCAATATTCAAATAGTTCATTCCAATCATCTTTGTTATTATCAAAAAAGTATTCGAATTCCATTAAATCGAATTCAAGTGTCCTAAATGTAAATTTCCCAGCTGTAATTTCGTTACGGAACGCTTTCCCAGTTTGAGCAATACCAAAAGGAAGTTTGGGATGTATTGAATCAATTATATTTTTATAATTCATAAATATTCCTTGAGCAATTTCCCCTCTCAAATACGCTTTGTTTTTCGAACCTGAGATTATTCCGATTTCAGTTTCAAAGAGTGTGTTATATTTCTTTGCATCTGTAAAATTATTTCCATCTGGACTTTTTATACCTTCAGATTTGATAATGTTATCGAGTTCTTCAGCTGATTTTCCGTCTACTTTTAGTTCTTCACCTTTCTTTTCAAAATGCTCTTCTATAATATGGTCTGCTCTGTACCTTTTTTTGTTTTCAACATCTTCCACCATGACATCAGCAAAGTTTGAAACATGCCCACTTGCTTCCCAAACGGCGGGATTTATAATCACACTTGAATCTATTTGATGGATATTGTCATTATCATTAATAAATTTCTTTATCCAAAGTTGCCTAATATTTTCTTTGAGCATGGTTCCGTAAGGACCAAAATCATATGTATTAGCCAACCCACCGTAGATTTCAGATGAAGGGAAGATAAATCCTCGTCTCTTCGACATAGCCACTACATTCTCTAATTTATTGTCATTGATCATAAATAATTAATAAAAAATAAAAAAAGCCCCCTACTCAAAAATTGAGTTCGGGACTTTATTAAAAAGCGGTTCCACCCGTGTTCCCTGCAAATCAGGACAACTTGTGAAGAATATTAAGTTTTTTGCCAATATTTTTGTCAGTTTCCACAATTCTGACTCACTTAAAATGATATTACATTAAATTTATTAAATATTGCAAGTTATTCAAAATTATATTAATTTATAATAGATGAATTTAGAATCTATCAAAGTAAAACTTAAAGTTGGAGTATATATCACATTAAGTGTGATTGTTGCTGTAATTATTGTGCGTATCCTATTAAAGTTGCTCGGAGCAAATGAAGTATCCCAATTCGCCGTTTTCTGGTATGACCTATCATATTACTTTGTGGGTGTATTTGAAGGTATCTATCCTGTAATTGCACCAAATGCAAGCAACTTAATATTTGAAACACATTCAGTTGTAGCTGTAATTGTATATACCCTATTAGCTGGAATATTATCAAAGTCATTGACTTCAATAAGTGCCACTAGCACTATTAACCGTATTAAAGAGGTTTTGGATGTAATATTTAAAGTGATTGAATTCTTCTTGGGCTTTCGATTTATTTTAAAACTTACAGGTGCTTCAGAAACTGCAGATTTCGTTCAATTTATATATAGTGCATCTAGTATCGTCTATAAACCCTTCACAGGATTGTTGCCGACTTATGAATTTGGAACAAACGCAACATTCTTGCTGGAAATATCTACTCTCATAGCTATCGTGGTGGTTATCATATTTGATGTTTTAAGCGATATTATGATCTCCACAATTAAAAAAGCATCACTTTCTGCTCCAACACAAGTGAAAAAACCAGAGACAAATTTACCTTTAACTGAACAGAAATTAGCTCAGCCAGTTACACCACCACCTACAGAAAGTGGTTATACTTCTCCACAAAATCAGACGAATCCTACAGGGGTAAATGGAAATTATCAGAATCCTAATCCGTATGCAACTAACCAACCTAGTTATCAAACAGTGCCTCCAACATATAATTCAACCCCCCAACCACAGGGGCAGAACTTTAATTTTAATATTGGTCAAGCACCAGTCAATACTCCTCAGACAACACCTGAACAACCAAGCTATGTAGATCAACGGTCTATAAATGTTTACCCAACAGAACCAACAACACAACCTACCGATAGCTTTTCAGCCTTACCTTCAGATAAAACAAATTCAATGCTTGGTGAAGATAAACCTCAACAACTTCCAGGTGAATCCACAACTGTGAATTGATAGTTTCATTTCAATAAGATATAATTTCCCAGTTAAGAATATTCGGGGATCGTCTAACTCAATGAGGACTTGACTTCTGAAAACGCAGTGAATCAGAAGTCATAGACGAACTTGTCCCGTTTTGCGGGATTAGTCCCGCAGAAGCTTTAGCGAAGGCGGGATGGTAGGATATCGGCCTTTTGTGCCAGAGGCACACCAGCCTTTGGCTGGGAAGCCACATTTAGTAAAGTAAAAAAGTAAGAATATAATATAAGAGATCATTAAAGTTTATTAACAAAATTCGGGGATCGTCTAATGGTAGGACATCGGCCTTTGAAGCCGTCAATCTAGGTTCGAGCCCTAGTCCCCGAATTTTGTAAATTAATAATGAATTTTAATAAATCGTTGTACTTAGGTTCTCCCCCTTCCCCCTGATCGAGTCAGTGGTTCGGGGGACTAACCAGCACTAAACCTCAATACTTCGGTAAGTGCTGGTTTAGGAGCCCTAGTCCCCGAATTTTGCAATATAAAATTCGAAATCACAAAATATCCCCCACTTTGCAACACAATATATTGAGAGTAACTGTACGCTTAGATACAACCCATTGAAAATATGTTAGAATATAGCAACATGGTAACGATTCTCAAACAAAATTATAGGGAAAATTTGTGAGGAAATTTTCTACCTATACAAATTACAGCCATTGTTTTTCCACAAAACCTAAAATCAACAAATCAATATAAATCTTACACACTATATAAAATATTATATAAAACAATGAAAAAATTATTAAATAAATTACTCGAAAAACAATCGTTACACAGAAATAAGAACGACTATTATATCTCCATGTATTATCCAGTAAACGATATTTCAAGAAATAATATTGATACACATCTAAAGTCTTTCATTACGGAATCGTTGCGAAATAATAAACGACTTAGTAATAAAACAAGACTACACAAAAATATCGTAGAGAAAGTCCTTTTGAAGCTAGATACTATAAAAAATTTACAAGAAGGTTGTGGAATATTTATTAAATTTAATTCCAAAAAGCAAGAAAAAGGGAGAAATGATGAAATATTAGATGAGAATTTTGATTTTGTTACATTCTCAAGTAAACCTGAAAAACAAATCTTTATTGGGAATGTCTATAGCCTAAGCCAATTAATATGGATGGATAACATTTATACAAATGCTTTAGTTTTAAATATTTTTGGAGATAATAATTGTGATATTTATAAAGTTAAAGGTAATCAAATAGATAAACTCAATTCACTACACAAATCATCTGCCAAATATGAAAAAGACTTTATGCGAGTTTATAAGCCAACAGGGAATGTCGCAACCACACATGGAACTGGCAGTAAAACCTTAGAACATAATGAAGAAGAAACAACAAAAAAGTTTTTCAAGGAGATTATAGATCATATTGAATCTTCGAAGGTAGATGGAAGTAAATATAAATATATTGTAATTTTTCATTCAAAACCTTTTTCAAAAGCTATTGAAGATATATTAAAAGAGAATTTATCAAAAAGCACTGATTTCTTTCCAATATTTATAAGTAAAAATATAAGTGATTCTCATGATTTACTTAGAGTTGCGGGGAAACAGATAAGTGAATTTCAAAAAGCAAACACGAGAGATAAATTAGATCTTGCTCAGAAAAACTATAGTCATTATTGTGAAGGATGGAAAGAAACGACAGTGGCACTGAATAAAAGAAAGATATCTACATTATTCATAAAACCAATTGAAAAAAAGGGATATATTAATTTAATCAGCAATGAAATATATACTTATCCTGAGAAAGATACAGTTAAAGTTAAAAATATCACGCCATATACAGTAATCTCAGTAGTAAAGAATGGTGGAGAAATTGTTTTTTTACAAGATGAAAGCTATGAAAATTCACCAGACATTGCAGCAGAATTAAGATATGCAAAAAAGCGTCAGAATAAAAATATCAAAAAAGATATTGAACAATGGGTATCAAGAAGGAAAGGTACCCCAGCTATTGTAAAGGGAACTGAGGATCTTCTTCGAATTAAATTCTCTGATTCTGAGAGAGACTTGGTAGAAACAAGTTGGAACAAATTTTTTGAATTATTGGATAAAAATGAGTTGCTCTTTATTTATGATAAAGAGAGTGATAGTCGCTTTAATGCTTTTGTAGATAAAAACTAAAACAAGATATAAAAGGCAAAGTTGGAATAGTTAAAACTAGTTCATACTTCATAACTATTTGTTTGTAATTTTTAGCCCGAGTGCTAAACTATGTAAATAATAGTTTACATAGATAGATTGTCAAAGTCCTTGAAACAGAATCCCGATAATAGTGATGAACTTATTAAAGCTCTTGGTGATCCCCTTCGTACTAGAATCCTCAAAGTGTTGAGTAATGAGAAAATATGTGTTTGCGATCTTGCAGATAGTTTTGGCATTTCTAGAAATTTATTATCATTTCATTTGAAGAAGTTAGCTAATGTAGAACTTCTAAAAGTTGAGAGAGACGGCAACCGTATTTTTTACGTAATCAACGGGAAATACAAAAATTTACTTAAAGAATATTTAAATCTATTAAATATAAATTAATTTATTAAATAACTGATATGCAAATTCAAGTATTAGGCTCCGGTTGTAAAACATGTAAGAATTTATTTGAGCTAACAAAAAGGGCAATGGCCGAATTGAGTATGGATGACGAAGTGGAATATATCACAGACATTTCCAAAATCATAGAAATGGGAATTATGACTTCTCCTGTATTAGCGATAGATGGTAAGGCAGTTATGGAGGGAAGTACAACTAATATTGAGAAAATCAAGGATATAATTTTGAGTCAAAATAAATGAATTTATTCTATCCTTTAGAATTTTTTGCAAAATTTTTCACATATGGGCTTTTAAAGATATCGGACAGTTCATATTTCGGACAAGCTTTAGAGTTCTTTATATATGATTCAATAAAAATAATTCTACTGATTACATTAATCAGTTTTCTCATGGCAGTAATCAGATATTACTTACCTGTTGAGAGGATTAAAGATGTACTTACGAAAAGACGTTGGTATGGAATTGATTATCTTTTAGCCGCTGTACTTGGAATGATTACACCATTTTGTTCTTGTTCATCAATACCTTTATTTTTGGGATTCGTTGGTGCTGGAATTCCTCTAGGAGTGACGTTTACATTTTTAATTG
>JAGQLL010000077.1 GCA_020429395.1 Candidatus Dojkabacteria bacterium
GTTTTTAGATGATGGGAAACTAAATTGTGCTTGAGTTTAAGTTTTTCAACAATTTCACAAACACAGGTACTATCTTTTTGTAAGATTTTGAGTATCTTGAGTCGATTTGGAACGAGGAGTGAATTTATCTTTGACATTTAATTTATATTTCAACGGTCATTGAAATATATAATAGAAAAAGGGTTAAGTCAATAACCTTGAATATTTGGAATTTCACATAAAATGTCACTCCTGCGGAGGCAGGAGTCTATTCCAAGCATTACATTATTAAGGATGGATTCCTGCCTCCGCAGGAATGACATTTTTGAACAGAAGCAACATTGTTGTACGGGAGTGACAATGCTCTTAATTTCTCAATCTCTACATTCCTTCATTTTTATTAGTTCCTTCCTCCACTCGAACTACCACTTCCCCCATCTAAACCATTACCATTGTCATTATCATCATTTTGGACTTCGTTCTGATTTTGGTTTTGGATCTGAGTATCATCGCCTTGATTGTTTTCCATTTCGGACTCGTTCAATTGAACACCTGATTCACTTTCATATTTATTGATTTCTCCACCAATTTCCTCAGAATACTGGTTTTTGATTTCTGTAAGTTTTTGAGAATTATCAACATCACCTTTGTTTTCAAGGTTGGTTTTGATTTGATTCATGCTTTCTTCGTGAACCTGGAGTTTGTTTTGAACTTCTTGCATTAATTGTTGCTGTTCTTGAGTGTTTAATTTATTTTGAACACTTAATTCAGCTAATACTTCAAGTCTTTCTCTTACTCTATTTTTCTGTGCTTCTACTTCCTCATTTGCATCTCCGACAGATTCACTTTCTACATCCTCGCTTAAATTTTCAAGTTCCGAGACTCTTTCATCTAAGACCTGAACCTCGAATTCTGCCTTCGCTATTGGATCTGAAATTATTACTCTATTTATAGACTCAACAGCTTTATCAACTGGATAAAGTAAATCGCCTGGTAATGCATCGTCTGATGCATATGCTACACCTCCTGATGTTACCAAAAGGACAAACACTATTCCTAAAGTTAGGAACAATTTATACTTTGGACTCATGTAAAAAAAAGATAAAAAATTAAATAAGCTAGAAAATGTATTACGCTGTTGAGGTTCTTTAGTTACATTAAAAATATCACTTTGAATTTTTTGTACTACCCTATTAGCCCACTCATTTGATGGTTTGGTATCCAATTTATTCAATGTTTTTATTAATTTTTCTTCAGTAATCATAACTATCTACAACTTTTTTTAAATGTTTAAGTGCTCTATGTATCATCACTTTTGTGGCACTGCTTTTTTTGTGAATTAATTCCGAAATTTCTTCAATACTTAGACTATTGATGTATCTTAAAATAATTACATCCCGATCTTTTTTTTCTAGTCTGCTTAATCCTTCTTTGACCTCATCTATTAAAATCCCCTCGTCCTGATTCAAGTTGTCATTTTTATCATAATCGGTATCTTCATTCTCAGAAGTTTCGTAAATATTTTTATTCTTTCGATAATAATCAATGACATGATACCTAGCTATTGCATATACCCAGCTTTTTATTGATGATACTTCTGGTTTATAACTATCTCTGTTAGTCCAAACTTTGACAAAAACATCCTCTGTTAAATCCTCTGCCAATTCTTTCTTCTGTCCTGTTTTGTAATAAATATAGCGATAAATTTGCAAATGAAAATCTATAAATATCTTTTCCATATCATTTTTGTTCTCGATTCTTTGGATATTCACAAATGATTACGTTATAAACGTCTAAGAGTTACGTAATTTATTCTACTCTTTTGCGGGGAGATTTGTAGTGTTGAGTTCAGAATTTAGAATTCAGTAATCAGTAAACGTTCGAAAGAGATACCCTATTCAGATAAGAAACGGAGATAAATCGACTTATCAAATTCTAAAATATATTACTTTTCTCCATCTTTTTAATTTAGTATATAACTATTCTATATCGGACTATTTTGGTGTATAATCATAACCATTAATTGAAAAGAAATGAATGATCAATCAGATAAACCAGATGCATTAAATGTCGATGTTAAAAGATCATTAGTTGGTGCAGCAAGTAGGGCATTAGTTCTAGGTGCTATTAACTTCCTTTCTACTCCTTTAGCAATTCAAGCTTGGATTTATGATGAGCCTTGGCAAGGATTTCCAATTGCTATTGCTTCTATAAGCAATATTGCTTCAGTAGCAAATACAATGGCAGAGATCTATAGATCGACACATCCTAAGCAAGGGGATTACTTGGATGTGAATGTTTCTAGAGCATTATTATCATTGATACCTTTTATTGGATCGGCTGTAGGAGCAAATATTATTATGAATACTTCTGATACTCCAGTTACTCCACCTCCAACACCTTTTATAACCCCAGAATGGATGGTTCCAGATTTAGATCAAAAAGCAATGAATGCTATACCTAGAATAGCAGAAGCTTTAACAGGACTACAAGGCCTTGCAGGTAGAGCGATAGCATCAATGTAATTAAGAAGAAATAATTTAACATGAATCTTGAGAGTGGAATCATCGGACCAGATATAATATCAACTGGCAAATTAGTAGACTACCCTCATGGTAGTCACGTGATATTAGAAAAGAAGACGTGGATCGTCATTGATGAATTTAGATGCGAACATCTTCCGGAATTAGACCCTCCAACTCTACCCTACGGGTTAAGAAAAGGATTTGAGATATTAATAGACGGTAAAGAAAAAGGTGGAGTAAAAGTATCTGGAAGACTTAATAGACCTCTCGAGGACAGAATAGTCCCATTATTTTTCACGGGGATTCTCTCAAACGATACTCTTGTTCAATTCCAGTCTGAGATAACTTTTAGTCAAAATTAGGACTGGTATTCCAAATTCATGCATTATAAAATTATTCAATCTCTTAATTTCTAAATTTCTAAATCTTTAAATCTCTTATCTGGATTCTAAATACTTAATTCCTATATTTCCCCAAATACTCACTCAACTCTTTTATAAACTCCTTCCTTCTATCTTGTGTTTTCTCATCTAGTTCCGCTGTGAAATTTTCTTTGAATTCCAGAGAGTTCTCCATTTCCAAAATCTCTTCTGGTACCACGCAAATATTCATATTTGATTTGCCATCCCAGTTCTCATTAATTTCAAAACCTAGACCTACAAGTGATTTATCCCAAGTAATATCAATATCAAGCCATTCATCAAATCTTTTTACCCTTAGAAAGTTGTGTGGATCTGGAATTTTACCTTCGTTAAGTAATTCGATTAACTCATCTGATAGTTTTACAGGCAGGTTGTTGAAGAAATGAATAGCAATCATATCCTTCACCTCAAAACCTAAGTATTCGTAGATGTCCTTGAGTAAGAAATGTTTACCAGAGCAAGTCCCCATGTTGGATTTTAGAATATCTTCAGGATTCCTAGAACCAATCGAACCATAAGGTATATCTCTGACATAAAGTGTTACTTTTCTAAATAAATTAGGGTCTTTGAGATCAAAATTTTCTTCTAAGTAGGGTTTGAAGTAGTCTTTCATTTTGATAATAAAAAAATATTTTAGCAGAGTAGAACATAGTTGTCTTGGGCAAGCTATGATATCTGAATTGTCTTTATAATTAGGACAATTGTGTTAGAATCTTTTTATTAAAGATACTTTTATGAAAGATAAATTTCTAGGGAATGGTGATGATGGTACTACATTAAATATAACAGACAAAGATGCTGAGGCTCTAAGAATGATTGACCAAGAAGCAGGAAATGGAGGAGGTCTAGATGCTAAATCAATATTATTTCAAATGTTAGATTTCACTCGCACTATCTGGCCTGTTGCGGATAAAAGAGAGAACCAAACCTGAATCTTTGGGGAGTTTCCATCACATCGTTATCACTATTTTCAAAATAAGGAAAACTTTGTATAATTCGGTATATTTGTAAAACTAAATATGGATCCTACACAACAAGCATGGGCATGGGTTCCTGGAAAAGAGTTTGGATATGACGACAATACAGGTGAAGGAGGAATATTTGACGTGCCGGTAAGACGGAATCCGCCAAATGCACCTAATGGTACACTACATTATGTCAAACATGATTACCTAACCAGAGAGGAACTACATACAGATACAGTAGGACAAATTTGGAGGAAATTAGCTGACAGAGTTATAGGAAATAGTAACATCTAGAACTTTCTGAATATTGACCCTAAATTCTAATTCCTTAATTTCTTCATTCTACATTTCTAAATCTCCTTCCTCGTTTCTAAATATCTACATCTTTTCCTGGATTCTATCTCACAATCCTCACAAACTCCCCCTCATCGAGTGTCAAAATCGGCAAATCC
>JAGQLL010000078.1 GCA_020429395.1 Candidatus Dojkabacteria bacterium
GAGGATCTTTCCACTCTGAATAAATCCCAGCCATTGCAAAATATTTTTCCTCTGACGACTGAAAGAGATGAGCGTTTTTCTTGTCGTCCCATTCATAAAACCCAGTGGCAGGTATGAGGCATCTTGTTTTTCGAATTGCTGACCTGAATGAAGGTTTCACGAAAATTGTTTCGGATCTTGAATTTATCATTTTATAACCGACCTTAGGATCTTTAGCCCATACTGGGATAAAACCCCATTTCATTCCCACTAATAAGTTTCTTGAGTTTTTATTAATTACTGTTGGGATTGTTTGACCTGGACGTACATTCTTATTTGGAGTAATCGGATAGTCATCGTCTTTATGTTTTAACCCAAATCTGGGATAAAAGTCTTCATCTGGCTCTAGGTGAAATCTACCGCACATAAAATGATATAAAGAATTAACTTACATTTAAAATGTTATACTACCATTACCACTTATTCAATTCCATAATGCAGAATAATATCAAGAGAGTATATAAGTACTTCTTTTATGATAAATCCGGGAAGCCAGTTATATGGCAGATTCCAAACATTCCTTTATTAATTTGGTTAGGATTTCGAATTTTATCTTTTCTAAAGATTTTCCCGGATTATAATTCCATGTTCAATCAGATAGGAACAGGTTTTCTATTTATATGGGCATACCTAGAACTTACACAAGGCGTAAATAATTTCAGGAAATTATTGGGTTTGATAGTTTTAATATCTTTAATTTTTAGTAGTTATTAAATAACACCCAGATCTAAACTGTTTCAATTCGTTTGAAATGCATGTAGTTTAAAATTTATTATTATGTTATAATAATTCAAGTTTAGGAAGAATATTTAGGCAATCCCCCAAAAGTTTCTCTAGAATTTTCCCTAACGAATTTTATTTTTTTATATACAAACATGGCATACGGTACAGTAAAAACTGTTACAGACAAAGGCTTCGGCTTTATCAGTAAAGAAGACGCAGAAAAAGATATTTTCTATCATGAAAGTGTCCTAGAAGGCGAACTTGCTACTAGAAAACTTAGAGTTGGCGACAAGGTCGAATTCGATATTGAAGAAACTCAAAAGGGTCTAAGTGCAGTAAATATTAAACTAGTAGAGTAAAATTTACAGAATTTAATAGAGAGCAGACTTCGGTCTGCTCTTTTTTTATCTATTCTAGGTGATTATCTAAGAAAATCTGGGCTCCAGTTACTTCAGAGGTTCCAGTACTTATGCCTGGACATCGATTGACTTCCATAAGATATGCTTTGTTTGTTTTCTTGTCAACGACTATGTCGGCTCGTGACCAGTCCAATTTCAATAATTTAGTGGCCTTAATCGCCATAGTGATAATAGTTTCTGGAGTTTCTTTTATATTTACAAAGACTTCTTCTGCACCGTTACAAGTGTTGTTTAGAAACTCACCTTCTTGCGAATAGCTTTTCTCAGCCGAAACAGCTTTCCCATTCACAACCAAAATTCCCCAATCGTAATCATTTGGGATGAATTGTTGGAATAAATATTTCTTTCTTTTAGGCAATTCATTGTATTTTTCAATAAGTTGTTCTCTACTGCTGACTAATGCCGAATGGCGACCACCTGAGCCGGTTATGTCTTTTATTATCAGGGGGTAACTACAAATCTCCTCAATTGTATCTATATGATTCGATATATCTTCATCGTCAATATAGAACGTATTTGGAATAGGAAGTTTGTTTAATGCAAAAATCATTTGATCGGTTAATTTTGATGTAGCTTTTTCAACATATGTGTGTGAGATTTCATTGTGCGTTAAATATAATTTTACAGCATACGCAAGATCCCTCGATCTCCAGTATGATGAAAGCCATACGTTGGAGAATTCTTTTATGTCACGACCGGCATGTCTCAACAATACTTTCCCATCTTTCAGGATGTACTCCAATTGAGAGAATCTTCCTTTTGTGAGTTTATATTTTGCCGATAATCCAGCTATGACTTCTTCTATATTATGTATTGTGGGTAAAACTAGAATGCTGTTGCTTGATTGCATATTTCTACTGATTCTAAGTTTCTATCTACGCCAAACTTAAATGAAATGCTTGGTACTAAAATGGGGGAGAAAAGCGTTATGTTCCTCAGTCAACAATTGTGTAGATTCAAGCTAAATACTGGTATCTAATACCATACTTTATTATAGCGCATTTATATATTCAACATCAAACACTAGAGCTCAAGGACCTTTGTTATTGTATGGCTGTTAGATCTGTATTAATCCCGAATAGCCTATCACCAGCATCTCCTAACCCAGGTATTATGTATGCGTGTTCATTTAGTTTTTCATCAAGTCCTGCGCAAATTATTTCCACTTCAGGAAATGATTTGTAGATTGCTACAGCTCCAGGTAGTGCAGTTAGTAGGCTTAATACTTGGATTTTTCCTTTGAAACCGTGTTTCTCTTTTACTGATTTGAGTGCCGAAATCATTGAACCACCAGTGGCTAACATTGGGTCCATGACTAAAACTCTGTCAGTTTTTGGACTCATTTCTTCAAGTCGATCTA